>NZ_JADGIN010000013.1:0-37107 GCF_016106655.1 Psychrobacter sp. NG27 | reverse complement strand
CACTTTGAGCTTAAAGTCTAGATCGTAACGCATAAAAATACCCCAGAAGTTGTGTCCAACTTATGGGGTTCAGTTCATGACTGGGGCTTTTTGCTATTTATAGAAGCAAATAGTGTCAATACTGGTGAGATAGGTAATCTCAAGGTAGGTCATGTTTTAGACGTAAACCCACTACGTGCATTAGTATCTAAGGAATACTTTACAATCAAGTTTATGTCATAGACTATTTACTAACAAATGTTATAGCCTCAGTACTGCCGTCTTTACTGGATTGTCTGATAGTAATTTTGCTTGCCAAGATATCGCCTTGAGCATTTATCTTGTAGCATTCAGTTGTGAGGTCATCAGGATCATAGCTAAGTAATAGGTTTTCAGAGCTTTCTATGCAGAACCATGCGGTGTCATTACTCTCTCGTTTTAATGACCATGTCTGTGTATACGTTTTTAAATGTTTACGCTTATTGCTATCACTATACACTTGCTCAGTTAGATAGGTGCTTGACTCATTGATGTTGGCTATTTTTGGTATAGGTTTGGTTTGGGTTGCAATTGAATATTCGTCTACATCACCAGTAAAACCATGAAATACCAGTGGATCCAAAGTAAAGTAATTGATACCAACTGATTTATCCACCACTTGATCATTGATTATCGTAATAGCCACTGCCTCAGCACCTTGTACCTGCTTATTGTCAAAGTCCATAACGCCCTTCGGTGTTATTTGGGTGTCAACGACGACCAATTGATCATCAATCAGCGTATACAGTCGATCACTATACGCTCTGGTATAGATATTGAGCAACGCCGTCTCAACAGGATACTGAGTCACTATCTTGTTTGAGTTGGTATTAATCGTCATGCCACCACTTATGCCACTAGCACAAGCGCTTAATAACAATCCTGCTGCAACACAAGCTCCTAGTGTTTTCATGGTTTAATCCCTTAGTTTGCTTAATCAGATATTACTGACATTTACTATAGTCCAGTTATTTGAGAAATAACATCTCATGCCCTGTTGTTATCTCAATTCTGTGATTAACAGCATAGATCATACAATTAGACTGTCTACTAGAAGTTGAATACTAGTGTCTAACGCGCTAGTAGCGAATTTCTTATTTTTCAAACTATGATTACACACTGCTTCAATTTGCGTAGAAAAATCAGAATAGTGCTGAGTGACCGCCCAAATATGGAAAATTAAATGGATGGCAGAAACGGACTTAAGCTTGTTGTCTGCAATCCAGCCATCAATCACGGCTACTTTTTCTCGAACTAAGGACTTCAGAGGTCCTTTTAGTAAGGTCATTAAATGAGGCGCCCCTTGAATAATCTCTAATGCGTATAGTCTTGACGCTGCAGGCGACTTTTTTGAAGTTTTATATTTTTCTTCGATGTAAGTTATAAGAGCCTCTCTTGGATCTTGGTTGGCACTCATCTCGTTTAAAGGTGACAACCACTCACTCAGTACCGTTTCCAAAACTGCAATATAAAGCGTCTCTTTACTGTCGAAGTAGTAAAATATATTTGATTTAGATATATCAGCCTCTTCAGCAATTTTCTCCATTCGCGCCCCGTTCAATCCCTCTTGGGAAAATACGATTAACGCCGCCTTAATGATGTGCTCTTTCTTTTTTAATACCTTTGAACTCTTTTCCATCTCTTTCTTTAGCACATCTTCTCTCACTATGTTGTCCCTCACTATAAAGTCATATAAATCTATTACATGACAGTTGATTCAATTTAAAAAAGGGTCAAAGCATCCAAGCATCCAAGCATCCAAGCACCCAAGCACCCAAGCACCCAAGCATCCAAGCATCCAAGCATCCAAGCATCCAAGCATCCAAGCATCCAAGCATCCAAGCATCCAAGCATCCAAGCATCCAAGCATCCAAGCATCCAAGCATCCAAGCACCCAAGCACCCAAGCACCCAAGCACCCAAGCACATAAGCCACTAATTAACCTAAATGGATATGCTAATGGCGTCGACAGCGTTTAACACTGTGTCGATTCATGAGCTCTCTGATTATAGAAATCTAGTGTTATCCAGTCTCATTAGACTAGTGTCATTCAAGCTCAGCAATCTAGTATCAGTTAGTCTTCTTTTTATCACTCGCTTAGCGCCATTCTCATCTAGATGGCCGTCAAAATGCACTTTTGAAGCGTTTCTACATTTGTGCACCATTTTACAACATTCTGCACTATTTTATAACATCCGCACTATTTTCATGCATTTTTTTAAACCATATGGTCTAAAAATTTTTGTGTATAAAAACGTTAAGTATTTAATAAATAACAATTAATTTATTTGGCATAAATTATGCTACGTAAAAAACATGAAATAATCTTTATTTCTTTTACAACTCTTTCTTCCTCAAACGTATAGGTGAAATTATGGAAATAGGTATTTTTTGTCCGATTGGCAACAATGGCTGGTTAATTTCAAAAAACGCGCCGCAGTACAAGCCAACATTTGAGCTTAATAAGCAAATTGTGCAACGTGCTGAGCACTATGGTTTTGATTTTGCGCTTTCTATGATCAAGCTACGCGGCTTTGGCGGGGAGACGGAGTTTTGGGATTATAACCTTGAGAGCTTCACCTTAATGGCGGGATTGGCTGCGGTCACATCCAAAATAAAAATCTATGCCACATCGGCGACGTTGGTCATGCCACCTGCAATCGTAGCAAGAATGGCGTCGACCCTTGATAGCATCTCAAACGGACGTTTTGGACTAAATGTCGTGACGGGCTGGCAAGAAGCAGAATATGGGCAAATGGGAATGTGGCCAGGCGATGACTATTTTGGTAAACGCTATGACTACCTATCTGAATATGTGCAAATTTTAAGAGATCTTTGGGCGACAGGCCAATCTGATTTGAAAGGTGAGTTCTTCCAGATGGATGACTGCCAAGTTAAGCCAATTCCAAAAGGCGATATGAAGATTATCTGTGCGGGTCAATCAGATACAGGTTTAGCATTTTCTGCACAATACGCTGATTACAACTTTGTCTTTGGTAAAGGTCTAAACACACCTACCGCTTATGCTGGTATCAATGATCGCCTAAAGGTACACACGGATAAGACGGGCCGTAATGTGCCGACCTATGTGCTCTTTATGGTCATCGCAGATGAGACCGATGAAAAAGCACAGGCAAAATGGCAATCATACAATGACGGTGCGGATTTGGAAGCCATTGATTGGCTACAGTCACAAGGTGGTAAGGACAAAACATCAGGCAAAGATACCAACATTCGTCATATGGCCTCAAGTGTTTCACCAGTCAATATCAATATGGGTACGCTTGTCGGCTCCTTTGAAAATGTCGCCAGTATGTTAGATGAAGTTGGTGAGATACAAGGTACTGATGGCGTCTTACTGACTTTTGATGACTTCGTGCAAGGTGTTGAAGATTTTGGTAGCAGAATTCAGCCCCTTATGAAGAGCCGTATCAATGTCGATACACCAGTTGCCAGTCAAGCTGTCAGCGAAGCCTAATAAAAGGAGCGGATATGAATTCGGTTAATACAATTTGTGCAGACTTTACCAAGGAATCTTCTCCTGTTTTAGAGTCGTTGCCTGAACCTATTAAGTTAGATCCCTCGCAGACGGCACTGATCGTAGTAGATATGCAAAACGCTTATGCCAGCCAAGGCGGGTATCTGGATTTGGCTGGGTTTGATGTCACAGCGACCAAACCTGTCATCGATAAAATCAAGCAAGCCGTGGATATTGCACACCAAGCTGGCATACAAGTTATCTATTTCAGAAATGGCTGGGACAACAAGTATGTCGAAGCTGGTGGTAGTGGGTCGCCTAATTATCACAAGTCAAATGCTTTAAAAACCATGCGTAAGAATCCTGAAATTGAAGGAACGCTGTTGGCAAAAGGGGGCTGGGATTACGAGTTGGTCGACGAGCTGAGCCCTGCGCCTCAAGACATCGTTATAGATAAACCTCGTTATAGCGGCTTTGCGAACACTAACTTTGATAGCGTATTGCGGTCACGAGGCATACGTAACTTATTACTCACAGGTATCGCAACCAACGTCTGTGTTGAATCTACGCTTCGAGATGGGTTTTTCCTTGAGTATTTTGGGGTGTTATTAGATGACGCTTGTTATCAAGCAGGACCAGTAGAGGCTCATGAGGCCACACTATATAACGTAAAAACCTTTTTTGGTTGGGTGTCTGATGTTGCCAGCATGCAGCAGTGTTTTACAGATAGCTAATGTTTTGAATAGCCAGTTTTTAGCAACCTAAACCACGATTTCCATACTTAATCCAACCACACTAGGAATGTAAATATGTCTAAACAAGTGATTATCCCTGAAGGTACCAGCAAGCCATTAGCCCCTTATGTACCCGCTACCAAGGCCGACAACATCGTTTATGTCTCGGGCACTTTACCCTTTGATGAAAATAACGATGTCGTACATGTGGGTGATGCCGCTGCACAAACTCGCCATGTGTTAACGACGATCAAAAACGTGATTCAAACCGCTGGCGGCGATATGGATGACGTGACCTTTAATTCAATCTTTGTAAAGGATTGGGCAGATTATGACGCGGTCAATCAAGTCTATGCAGAATTTTTTCCCAATGAAAAGCCAGCAAGATTTTGTATCCAATGCGGGTTGGTAAAACCAGATGCCCTAGTAGAAATCGCGTCCATAGCGCACATTGGATAAAGACCTGTTTAAAAATGACTGCAGTTAGTGAATTTAAAGTTACCTGACATTGAACCCCTAGCATTGGACTGTAGTAGGGCGCTTTAGTTAACTACACATGTGGCGGAATATTGTTTAAAAGGAAATGACAGATGAATACAGTAATTAAAGAAAGCCAAGTAACGCAATCCTCATTAATGAAACATAAATCTAAAGAATCATTCACCTCTACGGCAGCAAACTTAACTGACATGCAGCAATCTTTTAGAGATGCGATGAGTAATTTGGCTGCCGCCGTCAACATTATCACCACTGAGGGTCCAGCAGGGCGGGCAGGATTTACTGCCTCTGCTGTGTGTAGTGTCACTGACTCACCGCCAACCCTATTAGTGTGTTTAAACAGAAGCGCTTCTGTTTATCATTATTTTAAAGAAAACATGGTGCTATGCGTCAATACACTTGCTCTTGAACATAAAGATTTAAGCGGTGTGTTCGGGGGTAAAAAATCTCTAGAAGAAAGGTTCGATCAAGGCAGCTGGTCTACGCTGTCGACAGGATCGCCTGTACTAGAAGATGCCAGTATCTCTTTTGATTGCAAGATCAAACTCATTAGCTCGGTGGGAACTCACGATATTCTTATTTGTGAAGTATTGGATATCAAACACAAGCCTGATTGTGAAAGTCTCATCTATTTCAATCGAGACTACCATCAATTAAGTAAGTGCACGAACTAAGTATCATCCCTCTACTTTTTAAGGATATTAAAAATGGATAAATGGTTTGTTAAATGGCGTCCCTATACTGGAAACCTAGAAACGACGCCGGTAGGTATCAATGAGTATCTACCAATGGGTAAGAGTGTGGTGTTAGGCGCACAGCACTCATTCGCAATGTTCGGTGCGACAATCTTAGCTCCCTTACTGATGGGCTTTGATCCTAGCTTAACCATGCTGATTACTGGTATAGGTACGATACTTTTCTTTCTCATTACTGGCGGGCACGTACCAAGTTATTTAGGCTCTAGCTTTGCCTTTATCGGGGCGGTAGCAGCAGTAACTGGCTATAGTGGTACTGGTATCAATCCAAATATTGGCATTGCGCTTGGGGGCACACTGGTCTGCGGGGTTTTATACGCATTGATGGGTCTGCTGGTGATGAAAACAGGTGCAGGGTGGATTGAGAATTTGATGCCACCTGTGGTCACTGGGTCCATTGTGATGATTATCGGGTTGAACCTAGCGCCTGTCACTATACAGAGCGTCATCGGCAGTAGCTTTGATTCTTGGATGGCGTTGGTCACCGTGTTGTGTATCTGTTCAGTCGCCGTATTTACCAGAGGGATGGTCAGACGCTTGCTACTGTTAATAGGACTGGTCGCCGCCTATTTTATTTATTTCCTATTAACGAATGTGATGGGTATGGGCAAACCTATCGATTTTAGTCCAATTGCGAATGCTGCTTGGTTCGGTCTGCCAACACTATATTCTCCTGTCTTTGAGACTAGTGCCATATTAGTCATCGCACCCGTCTTTATCATCTTAATCGCTGAAAACCTTGGTCATTTCAAAGCAGTAGAGGCCATGACTGGCAAAAGTATCTCACCTTATATGGGTAGAGCGTTCTTTGCTGACGGCCTTTGTACCACGCTTTCGGCTTCGGTAGGCGGCACTGGTATGACGACTTATGCAGAAAACATCGGCGTCATGGCAGCGACCAAAATTTACTCTACAGTTGTCTTTGTCATAGCAGGTGTCTTCGCCATTCTATTGGGCTTATCCCCTAAATTTGGCACCTTAATCAGTACCATTCCTGTGGCCATTTTGACAGGTGCTTCAATCGTTGTCTTCGGTTTGATTACGATCGCCGGCGCGCGTATCTGGATGAATGCAAAAATTGATTTTAGTAAGAATGGCAATATGTTGGTAGCCGCCGTTCCAGTCATCCTAGGCACTGGCAACTATTCACTAAACATTGCGGGCTTCGATTTAGGTGGTATTGGTACCGCTACTTTCTTAGCCATTCTTATGAACCTCGTTTTTAATTTTAAAAACAAACAAAAAGAGATGAGCGTGACCACTGATAAAGAAGTCGTTACATCAGAGCCGCTCTTGAAGCTCAATACATAAATTTAAACACCTATTTGATATTACCTTAAGGAATCGTGTCATGACTGCAGAACTACGCAACGTACAACAATTGATAAACGGCGAATTTACTGAATCGACTACTACAGAATGGATTGATATCACCAATCCAGCCACTCAAGAGGTTATCGCCAAGGTACCACAATCAACACCTGAGGAAATTGATCAAGCCATCAAAATGGCCGCTGAGGCTTTTAAGAGCTGGCGTATCACACCCATCAGCAAAAGAGCCCGTGTTTTTCTAAAGTATCAACAACTGATACGTGAACATATGGATGAGCTGGCGGCGCTATTGACTGAAGAGCAAGGTAAGACACTGGCAGATGCTAGAGGCGATGTGTTTAGAGGTCTTGAGGTCGTAGAACACGCATCAGGTATCGGTAACTTGCAACAAGGGGGCTACATTGAAAACGTCGCTAGTAGTGTCGATATGTATACCGTTCAGCAGCCAATAGGTGTCTGTGCAGGTATTACCCCCTTTAACTTTCCTGCCATGATTCCTCTATGGATGTTTCCAATGGCCATCGCCACAGGCAACACATTCATCTTAAAACCTTCTGAACAAAATCCAATCGTTACCATGAGATTGGTCGAGTTGGCCCTTGAAGCAGGTATACCGAAAGGGGTGTTAAGTGTCGTTCATGGTGGTAAAGATACAGTGGATGCGCTGTGCGATCACCCTGACATAAAAGCGATATCTTTCGTTGGTTCAACAGCAGTGGGCAAGCATGTCTATGACCGTGCAGGTCAGGCTGGTAAACGTGTGCAATGTATGATGGGTGCGAAAAACCATGCCGTTATCATGCCTGATGCCAATAAAGAACAAAGTCTGAATCAGTTAGCAGGTGCAGCATTCGGTGCAGCAGGGCAGCGCTGTATGGCACTGTCTGTCGTGGTATTGGTTGGGGAATCTAAACAGTGGGTTGATGAGATTGTAGAAAAATCAGCACAGCTAGTCGTTGCCGCTGGCAAGGATGACAAAGACTTAGGTCCGCTAATATCTAAGCAAGCCAAAGCCCGTGTCGAGCGCTTAATCCAAGCTGGTATAGACGAAGGGGCGCATCTAAGACTAGATGGTCGTGGTTGTCAGGTAGCAGGTTATGAAGAAGGTAACTTTGTTGGCCCGACTATCTTAGATCATGTAACCGCTGATATGAGCTGCTATACCGAAGAGATCTTTGGTCCTGTCCTATGCATTATGTATGCCGACACGCTTGAGGAAGCCATTGAGATTATCAATACCAATCCAAATGGTAATGGCACTGCCATTTTTACCCAGTCTGGCGCCCATGCACACAAGTTCCAACAAGATATCGATGTTGGACAAGTTGGTATTAACTTGCCAATTCCAGTACCGCTACCGATGTTTTCGTTTACAGGCTCTAGAGCGAGTAAGCTCGGTGACTTAGGTCCTTATGGTAAGCAAGCGGTGCAGTTTTATACACAGACTAAAACGGTGATATCACGCTGGTTTGATGAAGATGCTAGTGAAGGCGTAAATACCACTATCTCTATGAAGTAGCTATACGGCCGTATCAAACGTAGGACGTTATGTAGAGCGTATGATTAATTGACAACAAGTTCTACATAACAACATACAAAAGCAAATATAAATGCAAATGGTGGATTTTATGAATATCAATACAATACCAGAAATCATTGAAGATATTAAAGCAGGCAAGATGGTCATAATCATGGATGATGAGGATCGGGAAAATGAAGGTGACCTGATTATGGCAGCCAGTTTGGCCAAACCTGATGATATTAACTTTATGATCACACATGCCAGAGGTTTGGTTTGTTTGACCTTGACCTCCGAGCGTTGTAAAAAATTAAAACTACCTCTGATGTGCAAAGACAACCAAGCACCTTACAGTACAAATTTCACTGTTTCCATTGATGCAGCAAAAGGCGTAAGTACAGGTATATCAACGGCAGACAGAGCTCAGACCATTAGAACTGCCGTGTCTCAGGACGTTACCTTTGATGACGTCGTAACCCCAGGTCATATTTTTCCATTAGTGGCTAAAGAAGGTGGTGTTCTAGAACGCGCTGGTCACACGGAGGCAGGTTGTGACCTAACGAGACTGGCTGGCTTGGAGCCTGCTGCAGTTATTGTAGAGATTATCAATCAAGATGGTGAAATGGCTCGTAGAAATGATCTGATGAAATTCGCCGATACTCATAATCTAAAGGTTGGCACCATAGACGCGTTAATTAAATATATTAAGTCTCAAGAGGCCGTTGAAAGTAAAGGTGAAAGCGAAGTCGAAGTCGAAAATTTCGAAGAAACCGTAACGTATGAATATGATGAAAGCGATGAGCGTACCGTTGAATTGATTTAGTAAATTTAATTTAACTTGATTTTATAAGCTATTAGATACTTTTACCGCAATTTGAAATTTACTAAAATTGGATGAATCCCTATGTTAGTTAAAAAATATCCTTGTAAGAACGACACGACAGAAACGATCGTATTTAGTTCAGGTTTAGGCGGGCATGCTGATTTTTGGTTACCTCAAATTGATTGTTTTATCGAGCATTACAATGTGATTTGCTATGAACAAGAGGGGGTGTCGCCTGATAGCGATCTCTTACCCGATGACTATTCTATGCAAGATTTAGCAGAACAATTAATTGAAATATTAAAACAAGAAGGGCAGTCTAATTGTCATTTCGTCGGTCACGCACTTGGCGGATTTATCGGTATGGAAGTCGCTTATAAAGCGCCAGAGTTGTTAGATAAACTGGTCATCTTAAATGGGTGGGAAAGCCTCGATCCTCATACTATCAAATGTTTTAGCATGCGACAAAGCTTGATAGAAAATACAGGTATAGAAGCATTTGTACGCGCCCAAGCGATATTTTTATACCCGCCTATATGGATCTCAGACAACATAGAAGCACTCACACAAAAAGAAGATAAAGCAATTGCTAACTTTGCTCCCGTTAAGAACGTCTTAACGAGATTAAAAGCCTTGCAGTCTTATCAGCCTCTGATAAATGCTAAGCATATTAAAAACAAAACGTTGGTTTTAAGCAATCTTGATGATGTGTTGGTGCCATGGCAACGTGGTCTGGCTTTAGCCGATAATATGCAAAACGCCCAGTTTGAGTTAATGCTGACGGGTGGACATGCCAGTACAATCACAGAAACCTGCTCAACCAATAGCAAAATCCTTCAATTCTTATCCAAAATCTAATATCAATTAGGACATACTATGACTGATTCTCTATCGTTATCCTCAGAAGGTCTAGATCAACTGTTTGGTAAGGCCAGATCCTTCAACGCTTGGCAACAAAAAGACGTGCCAGATGCACTACTTGAGGAGATCTATCACTTAGTTAAAATGGCGCCTACCTCGGCTAATTGTTCACCTGCACGGTTTGTATTTCTCAAATCTGATGACGCTAAAGCACGCTTAGAGCCAACACTGTCATCGGGTAACATCGAAAAAACAATGACTGCACCCGTCACAGTGATTGTCGCTTATGATAATGAGTTTTATGAGCAACTTCCCAAATTATTCCCACATACGGATGCCCGATCATGGTTTAACTCTAGCCCTGAACTCATAAAAGAGACGGCGTTTAGAAACAGTTCTATGCAAGCGGCTTATCTGATTCTGGCTTGTAGAGCCTTGGGTTTAGATACGGGCCCAATGTCTGGATTTAATAATGAATTGGTAGATGACACCTTTCTTAAAGATAGTAAATGGACTTCAAATTTACTCATTAATATAGGGTATGGCGAACCCGATCAATTATATAGCCGTCTCCCAAGATTAGACTTTGATGAAGCTTGCCAGATTCTATAAGAAACAAGTTATTCATTCACTGAACTGTCTTGTTTTGAGAGTAGTAGACTAAGTCGATAGCATTCTTTGATAGTCTCCCAACCAGCTGCATCAACTGTGGGCTTATCAAAGTTGCACCTGATTTGTTTTCGACATCGAACGCAGCAATTTTGTGGCCGTGATCATCAGCAAACTGTATAAGCTCATTTCTGGCATGCTTGGCATCTTGCTCTTTGGTTGACGCTCGTAGATACGTTCTAATAAACGTAAACACTGAAAATAGCGGTTCCATTACAGCAGTCTATTTTAAGTGGTCTATTAATAGGTCTGAGAGGTACAATATACTGGTTCCGCTAGGATATACCCTAATATATCGTTCACTATCTCTAATAGGCTCAAAGCTGCTTATCAGCTATTTTGAAGAGTGAAACTGTGATAAAAAATGAGCATAAGTTGTATAGTAAATAAAACACTTTACGGTGATAGAGATGAGCTTAAACATATTTACTATCAAAGGTAGCCATATTTATCACTATTCAAAAATAAAATTTTGGCATCGATTGCGCCCTATCTTATCTTATCTGCCTATTACTATGGCTTCATTCTTACTGGTGGGTTGTAGCGAGCGCATCTGGAACCAGCCATCAACAGATATAGAGAGAACCACCGAAAATCGCTACGATTTTCGTAATGGTTTGCCTGAAAACTCAGATGACATATTCGTTGTGTTGGCATTCTCTGGTGGCGGCACACGGGCGGCAGCGCTTAGCTATGGAGTGCTTGAGAAACTTCGCGACACGCCAATTATGATAGAGGGAAAAGAGCGCCGATTACTAGATGAAGTAGATGTTATTACTTCAGTATCAGGCGGTAGCTATACAGCAGCTTATTATGGTTTATTCGGTGATAAAATTTTTGAGAATTTTGCATCAGAATTCTTGTATGAAGACTGGCAGTCGCGATTGATCAGACTTGCGATACGTCCGCAAAGCCTAATCGCGATGAGCAGCTCTGAATATAATCGTGGCGATTTGGTCGCGAAGGATTTGAATCTTAATTTATTTGGACAAAAGAGTTTTGCTGACATGAGTCGTGGCAAATTGCCTTACGTTATCCTAAATGCAAGTGATTTGAACAATGCCATGACTTTTTCATTTACTCAGCAGCAGTTCGACTTTTTATGTTCGGATTTGTCAAGCTATCCAGTTGCCAATGCGGTGATGGCCTCTTCCTCAGTACCTGGCATATTTGCCCCTATAGCGCTACGCAACTTTTCTGATTGTCCGCAGCGCTCGCAGCCTTGGGTTAATGAAGCACTAAATCAAGACAGTCATTTGCCGCGTAGTTATGCGATAGCTCGCGCATTAGATCGGTATTCACAGCCAGAGCGGATGCCAGTAGTGCGTTTGGTAGACGGCGGGGTAACTGATAATCTTGGTGTGCGCGGCTCAATGATGAGTCCTGTGACCCAATATGGTGATGTGCCCAACATGGCAGGTGCGTTTAGTCCTGCTAAGTTACGCCAAGTCAAACAAGTACTGGTCGTTGTGGCCAATGCCCAGACCTACTCAGAACATGAGTGGTCGGTAGAAAATAGAGACCCGAGTTTTCTTGATACCATTTCAGCAGCGAGCGAAGTCGCACTAGGTACACTAAATAACGAAACTGTCTCATTGGCCAAAAAAGAATTTTTACAATGGGGAGAGCATGTGAATGCTCAGCGACCTGCAAATGCGCCTCAAGTGGAAGTGCATTTCTCCATATTGACCTTTGATCAAGTTAAAGATAAAACAGAGCGTGCAAAGTTTGATGCCATGCCGACCACCTTTCATTTACAACCTGAACAAGTAGATGATCTACGCTATTTGGGTAGTGATTTACTTGAACAATCTAAAGAATTTCAAAATTTCCGTAATGCCCTCCAGTGACCGTGTATGTGTGACTGTTAAAGCACATATGAGCATCATGACTGGTAGCATGCCAGCCTATATCTACTGCATTTCTTTTCGAACTGAATATTCGTAGCGTGCTTATGGTTACAAGCAATATTGAACGATTACTCAAAATAACTTGAATGACTGTTCAAGACCTTTTATTGTAGAAACAATAAACATCGCAGCTTTAATACTTGGTAAGTAGTACACGATAACCTTGAAGAGTACCTGTATCCTTTAATACCTCTACCGTATATATAAGCAGCTATCTACCTCCAAGGTATTACGACTGGATAATAACTAAAATTAAAAACGTTTAAAAAAATAATAACGATTCAAACCTAAAAAAGGAATGACTATTATGAACAAATATATGGCTGGAATAATAGCTGCTTTTATCGCGACCATCGTTATGTCGCTACTCCTCATGCTGAAAAGTGCAATAGGCCTCATGCCTGATTTAGATATTATTGCGATGCTCGCATCGATGATGGGTAGTAGTCATGTAATGGCATGGATTGCTCACTTTATGGTAGGGTCGATCGGCTATGGTATCGTCATGGCATTGATGGCAGGTACGGATAGAAGTAAGAACTTTACTCTAACTGGCGCAATGGTAGGTGCAATTGGTTGGTTTATGATGATGATTGCTATTATGCCTATGATGGGCAATGGCTTATTTGGTTTATCTATGCCAAGCGGCATTATGATTCCAATCGCCACTCTTATGCTACATCTCGTATTTGGTGTAGTATTGGGCAAAGCCTATGCCAAGCTGGTTAGTACGCATTGAAGCTAGTCTATAATGGTCTAGTCAAAAAACCATCAAGCTAAGCTCATTAAGTACACTCAGATGTACATTAATTCAATATAAAAGTCTATATCCATGGGAATCACGTGGGCTAAAGATTCAAGTCCTCACTAGGGGACTGTTATTATTCTCACAATATGAGTAAACCTATCTTAATATTCTGTTAATCCATCAATACGTATCGTTTCTAACCCCCAAGCTTTATAGTATGAGGAGGGGTTCACTTGGCCATCAACAACTCTACATTAACCTCAAAACAATATTCCTCTTTGATAGTAATACTCACTTTACCTTTATGGGCATTAGCGATAGCCTGCACGATAGACAATCCCAATCCTGTACCTGCGTACTTATGGCTAGTCTTATCATGACGATAGAATCGCTCGAATAACTTATCAGCTTGACTCTGATCTAACGGTTTGTCTAAACGATTGGTCATCGTTACTCTTAACCATGGCTGCTTTGAGGGTCGAACCTCGTTTTTAGCCATATTAACTGAGGTGGCTGAGGCGAGGACGGTGGCGAATATCATGATAGTACTACCGCTAGCTGCGTAATAAATGGCATTTGACATCAGGTTGGCAAACAGCCGTTGCAATAAGCCTTCATCACCTAATACCCTTTCGAAATCACCCGATTTCTCAAAAGTTATCTCACGATCCTCGGCAATTATTTCATAATAATCTATAAGCTTTGTGATTAAGCGGCCTGTATCCACGTGACTGATTTGCGAGTCATTTAATCCTTTTTGAGTTTTCGCCAGTAGCAGCATATTGTTTATCATAGCTGACAGCTGCTCTAACGTGTCATGTTGATGATGTAGCTGCTCAATGTATTCGTCGCCTTCTCTTGGCTTAGTTAACATGACTTGCGTTTGTGTACTCAGTGTCGCTATTGGGGTACGCAGCTCATGGGCGATATTGTCTGAGAACCGAGATAAAGACTCAAAGTTGCTTTCAAGCTTGACCATCATCGAATTGTAAGATTCTGCTAGTGGTCGCAGTTCTAGTGGCATATCACTGACCGTTACTCTGTCATCTAGCCTTTCAGGATTCATTCCTTTCATTTTTTGGACGATAGTGGCTAAAGGCGCAAAACCCCAGTACACACTCAACGCAGCTACTGAGACGAGTAACAATGTAATGGCGAACAAAATCATACTAAGCTGACGATTGAACTGTAATAAATATTGATGATGCACATCGATAGGCAATGCGATAAGCGCGAGCATTTTGTCATCTTCAATGACCATCGCTCGATAGTATCGACTGTTGACATTCATCACGAACTGTTGCTTATCGTTATCTTGTCTCAGTGATGACAGATTAAACCCGTCTCCTAGCTCTTGAGCAAAATTGTTGGGGGTACTAGACAGTATCTGCCCTTCTTTATTGGCGATAACGGTTTTTAGATCGTAATCTAGCCAAGAAGAGTGCAGATGATCAGCTTCATCTGATACCACTGAAGTAGGCGTATTGATACCAGGTTTCGCATCAGGTGCCGAACTTAACGGCTGTTGGTTATTTAGTAGCGTTTGAGAGCTTGTTGGGGTTTGGGAGGCTATAGGGCTGTTAGGCTCTGCCACCTGCTTACGTAAGTTAAAAGCCGCATGAGTCATAATCTCAGCGTCCATTTGCTCAAAATGACCTTTAACAGAGTGCTGTATCCATATATAAATAACAACCTGTGATACAACAACGAATATCGTGAGCAGCAACACAGTACGCCACAATAGTGGCAAGCGCCGATTATCCACCTTATATTTCATATTAGATATCGTCAACTTCATAAGAGGATTTACTATCAAGCCCAGTATCGACAGCCTCTAACCGGTAACCCATGCCGCGTACCGTTTGAATCAGCTTTGCCTCATGTTCATCGTCTATTTTTATACGCAGACGCCTTATCGCCACATCAATCACATTGGTATCGTTATCAAAATTCACATCCCATACTTGAGAGGCGATCACGGTGCGTGGTAGCACTTCACCTCGGCGCTCTAATAAAAACTGTAGTAAGGAAAACTCTTTTGCCGTGAGCTTAATAGGCTTGCCGCCTCTATGTACCGTGCGCTTGGCAATATCCATCTTGAGATCCGCTATTTGCAGGATCGTACTTTGATAATCGGCTTGATTGGCGCGTCGTAATAGACTTTTTATTCTGACGATCAGTTCTGCAAACGCAAAAGGCTTGGTCAAATAATCATCACCACCAATCTCAATCCCTTTTATCTTATCGCTTAAGTCATCTTTTGCCGTTAGAAATAACACAGGCGTATGCTTTCCTGCCGCTCGGTAATTACGCACCAGCTCAAAGCCACTAACATCAGGCAGCATCACATCCATTAGGATCACGCTAAACTCTTCAGTCATCAATGCATGATAGCCATCTAGGCCTGTTAGGTGATGATCAACAATAAACCCAGCTTCGGTTAAGCCTTTTTTTATATACTCGCCAAGCTTCAACTCATCTTCTACCAGTAAGACTTTCATTGTAATTTCTCAGTATGATTATGATTGTTTAACGTTCTAATCAGCACAGATGACAACATTGACTGCTAGCTGACAAAGATGTCATGTGCTCGTAATCAGACTGTCAGTCTTCATTTGCTAATCTATATGAATGAAACATAGTTGCTCGTTTCCAATACCTAGCTACTATGAATTATTTTTATCGGTAATCAATTTAAACGCTTAATAACTTAAACACCTAACAACTTGCAAAAGAGGTTTTATATGAAAATTCACGATTCATTCAAAAAAGCAGTATTGCTATCGGCTTCTCTACTGATAGGTGTTACCACTGCCAATGCGCATACTACTGATCTAAGCACTTCAATCATCAATAACTGCGACGCTGTGACTGACTTTGCAAAAAACTTGGATCATAACGATGCTCAGCTCTCAAATTCACAGATGAAAAGCTATATCGATGCGAGAGTGGCTTGTGAGATTGAACACAAAGATCAACATCTACAGTCTGAAAAATACTTCATTAACAAATATGGTAGCGATAAGTAATATCAGCTCTGATGTCATACTAAAGGATTGCTGACAACATTAAAAACCATAAATAGCAAGATGACAGAATTGTAATCTAACAGTCATCTCTCTGTCAGAATCAATAAAGTATGCTTTAGAGTAACTTAACATTTTAAAGTCTTTTCGACGTTATACTAAATCAAATAAGGATTTACCATGTCACTATTCAAATCAATGCCACTGTCTAAATCAATCGTAGCAACCGCTATAGCTTTAGTCGTTTCAACGTCAGCCTTGGCACACGATCCTAAGATGCATGCTGAAAAAGACCAAATGAACTGCGAAAAAATGGAAAAGCACATGCAGATGATGGGCAAAATGGATCATAGCAAAATGGATATGAACGATCCTGCTATGAAAGCCATGATGACCAACATGAGCAAAATGAAAGCGATGTACCAAAAGCACTGTGTTGCTAGCAAAAGTGACTCTTAGACATTGATCTTATAGAAGTGGATCGTAGAAATTTAATATTATTGTTAGATGGTTTTGTCGAGCAACAATTGGATATTAATAAAATGGATTTTTAGGACAAACCTATGAAGTTTTTACTAGGAATACTGTTTACTATCTTTGTCGCTATTGTGGGCATTTTTATGGTGGTGACCAGTGGCGTGATAAATATCGGTGCTGATCAGGCCCATAGTCCGCTGGTTTACGATTTTTTAGAGACCGCTCGCACGCGTTCAATAGCGAATGCTAGTAAGGACATTACGGTTCCAAACTTAGAAAAGACAGACATGATCAGCTCGGGCGGTGCAGACTACAAAGATATGTGTGCAGGCTGTCATTTGTCTCCTGGGGTAGAAAGCACTGATTTTAGTGCAAGTTTATATCCAAAGCCGCCCAGCTTTACCAACACTGAATTGGTTGAACGCTATAAAACAGAAGCAGGTGCTCAGCAAGCCTTTTGGGCCATTAAACACGGCATTATGGCATCAGGTATGCCAGCATGGGGCGCTTCGCACGATGATGATAGGATGTGGGCAATGGTTGCTTTTATCAGATCATTACCTGAATTAAATGAAGCCCAGTACACTATGTTAACGACTAGGATAGACGATGATATGTTGGACATGTCATTTGATGGTGAGATGGATATGTCAGGTGATGGATCGGGCATGCAACATTGATTTTTTGTAAGAGAGGCAGTGCTTAATAGTGCTGCTTTTTGCGATTGTCATTTTAAGTGATACCAGTATTACATGACTCAGTAATACGGCTTTGATTTTTATAAATTTACTCGTCAGACAGACGCTCAGGAGTGGTTTTATGAGACGCTATACTAATAGATTTATTAATGCACATCATCAGATATCTGGCCGTATGCTCTCGGCGATCGCGGTATTGCCATTATCGTTAACGATTGCCGCTTGTAGTCAGCCTAATGCCACTACTGCTGACTCAACACCAGCGACTGAGCCATCTGTCACTACGCAAAAAGCCACGCTAGTAGAGCAACCACAAGCCGAAATAATACCTGCCAGTGCTCATTCAGATACCCAGTCAACTATTTTGCGAAGTGTGTCAGCTACTGTCTATAAAGATGCCAATTGTGGCTGCTGTAAAGAATGGGTCGGTTATGCCGAAGGTCATGGCCTAAACGCAACCGCACAGAACGTTGAAGATTTGTCCCTGTTTAAAGAGCGCTACAGCGTACCCCAGCAAATGCGCTCTTGTCATACCGCGGTCACTACTGATGGCTACGTTTTTGAAGGCCATGTCCCTGCTAAGCACATGGCGCAGTTCCTAACGAACCCGCCAAGTGATGCCATTGGTCTTGCCGTACCTGGTATGCCAGTTGGTAGCCCTGGCATGGAATACCAAGATAAATTTATGCCGTATAAAGTGATGCAGCTTAACAAAGACGGCACCATAGAAGTGTATGCTGCTATTGAGTCTCCTCAGCAGCAACTATAGTATTTTTTGGCAATAATAGCGGCCCTTTAATAAGATTTTTGGCAGACTATTGAAATTATAAGCTCACCCTTTCACAAATTAAATTAGGTCATCATTATGAGTAAACAGAACATATTGAACCGCCGACGTTTTTTAACCGGATCCTCTGCTGTCCTTGGTGCATCCTTAATACCAACCATGGCCAGTAGTGCGTTGGGACATGCCAGTCGCTCGGGCAGTCAGAGCGCTACTATCAATAGTGATCAAAATACTCATAAAGTGCCTATATTGACGGGTAAAGAGTTTGATTTATACGTCAGTAAACAGTCTGCTATTGTGAACGGTAAAAAGAGCATGGCGACACTCATCAATAACTCGCTGCCAGCACCGACGCTAAAGATGCGTGAAGGCGATACAGTAATCATCCGTGTCCATAACCAGATGGATGAATCAACCTCTATCCATTGGCATGGTCTGCTCGTTCCATTTGAGATGGATGGGGTGCCAGGTATCAGCTTTGATGGTATTCCTGCGAACAGTACCTTTACTTATACATTCAAACTCAAACAATCAGGCACCTATTGGTATCACTCACACAGCGGGTTCCAAGAGCAAACTGGTATGCTCGGTGCTATCGTAATTGAACCCAAAGGCCGTGAGCGTCATCCAATCGAGGAAGACCACGTTATTGTGCTTAGTGACTGGACCAGCCGCAACCCGCACAATCTCTTGAAGCTGCTCAAACAGCGCGCAGACTTTGACAATTATCATCTGCCAGATTTCAAGAAGCTGTTGTCTGATATTGCCGAAACAGATATGAAAACCGCGTTTGATAAGCGCAAAATGTGGAATCAGATGCGAATGATGCCGACAGATTTCACGGATTTGTCTGGTGAAAAAACCTTTACCTATCTGATGAACGGTAAGACCACAGCAGCTAATTGGACAAAACTAGTGAAAGCGGGACAGCCCGTCAAACTACGCTTTATCAATGCCTCAGCACAGACGATATTTGATGTGCGTATACCGGGTCTCAAAATGACTGTGGTGGCAACAGATGGTATTGATGTCGCACCCGTTGCGATTGATGATTTCCGCATTGGGGTGGCTGAGACTTATGACGTCATTGTCACGCCTACTCAAGACGCGCATACCATATTTGCCCAAAACATTGATCGTTCGGGCTATGTCGCGAGCACGCTTGCAACCAAAAAAGGTGCTCGTGCTGCAATACCTGCTATGGATAAGATCGAATGGTTGACCATGGCAGATATGATGGGTGCGATGGGTGATAAAGGCTACAAAGCAAAGCATGCTAAGACCGAGTATGACTTCAAATCTGATATGCGTGTCGACAGTCCACGTATGAACCTCGATGACCCCGGTATCAACCTGCGTGAGATTGATAGAAAGGTTTTGACTTATGATCAATTACGCTCTGTCGATGAGGCAATATTTGCAGAGCAGCGTAAGCCTACCCGAGAGATCGAGCTACATTTAACGGGTAACATGGAGCGCTATATTTGGGCGTTGGATGGTGTCATGTTTAAGGATGCAACGCCTGTCAATATTAAGCCTAACGAGCGTGTACGCATTACCTTAGTCAATGACACGATGATGAATCACCCTATGCACTTACATGGCATGTGGAGTGATTTGCGAACCCCCTCTGGAGACTTTCAGGTACGTAAACATACGATTGTGGTGCAACCTGCGCAAAAGATTAGCTTCGATGTGACGGGTGAATTTGGACGATGGGCGTGGCATTGCCATCTGCTTTATCACATGGAAGCTGGTATGTTCCGAGAAGTTGCCGTCGTTTAACAAACCTTCAAATATGAGGCTTATTATGAAAATATCTAAGAAAAATCTGCCATTCATTGGTTTGTCATCGCTAGTCTTGCTCACATCCTCTTTTGCAACAGCTGCTGAGATGTCAGGTATGGATCACAGCAGCATGGATATGTCAGGTGATATGTCGGGCATGAATCACAGCGGTATGGATATGTCAGGTATGGATCACAGCGGCATGGATATGTCAGGTGATATGTCGGGCATGGATCACAGCAGCATGGATATGTCAGGTGATATGTCGGGCATGGATCACAGCGGTATGGATATGTCGGGCGATATGTCTGGTATGGATCACAGTGGTATGGACATGTCGGGCATGGATCATGGCAGTATGGATATGTCAGGGATGCAAGGTGGGCAGCCACCAGCCGATGCTCGTAGTCCAGACTACTCAAACGGAGTTCCCTACGGGCAGTATGGTAAGCCAATGATGATGGGCAGCATGCCATTATGGGGAGTGTCAGTAGACGACTTGGGCTATCAGTTCGATGAAGACCAAATCAACTTCGAGGCGACGGGTTGGTATGGGACTGATAGTAATCGTATAAGGCTACGCACGGAAGGTAGTGCTCAGACTAAAGATGATAAAGAAATAGATAGCTTGAGCTCGCTTGCTTATTGGAAACCACTGAGCATTTTTTGGAATGGTGAAGCTGGTGTCGCTTACGATACTGAAAACGATAACGCTGCCGTGATGGCAGGTATTGTCGGAACCGCGCCTTATTTTATTGAAACAGATGCGAGAGCCTACTTATATACCGATGGTCAACTTCGTCTTGATTTAGGCGCAGAGTACGAATGGCGTTTGGATCAGCATTGGGTAGTCATACCGGAGGTGGGATTGACTGCCTTTAGTAAAGATGACCATGATAATGGCATTACCAAGGGCTTTAATGAGATGGAAGCTGAGGTTAGGCTGACTTACGAGACGTTCAGTCGCCAGCTAGCACCTTATGTGGGTGTTAGTTATGAGACAGCGCTTGGCAAGGCTCGTGGTCAACGACGTCAAGAAGATGAATCGGTTGATAGCAGTAGTTTGACTGCGGGGGTCAAATTCTGGTTCTAATATTATTAAAATAATAGGAAATATACTATGAATGCTTCAGATCAAAACACCATGGATCATCAACAGGGCATGAACCCGTATGTAAAGTTCACCCTGATGATTGTGACGTCTACGATTGTGATGTACATCATGATGTATTTCAATACTTATGAATGGGATCATATCTATTTTAGTGAAACCCGAGCTTATATGGCGCTCTACATGGGTGCCGGTATGGCAGTGGTCATGTTGGCATTTATGACCAATATGTATAAGAAGACCAAGATCAATTTGATGATCTATGGTCTGAGCGTGTTGATGTTTTCTGTTGGTATTTGGGGCGTTAGATCACAAGCAACTGTCGATCAAGTGGATTGGATGCAAGCCATGATACCGCATCACTCGATTGCTATTCTCACCAGTAGTCGTGCTGATATTGAAGATTCGCGTGTACAACAGCTTGCTGACGATATTATAAAAGCACAAAAACGTGAAATCGCTGAGATGAAGCAGTTGATTGAAGAGCTTGAATAAACAGTCACAAACTTCGAGCACTCTGTATTAGGTAGCATTAAGTAAGCAGCCTATTGAAAGGTATACGTTCACACGCTAGTACTATATCATTACTTATACTAAGGAAATAACAAGTAAGGAGTACTCATCATGATTATTATGATGCACGGTATGATGAGCGGGCCTATGGATGGCCTCATGAATGGATCGATGATGCACGAGATGAGCTGGGGGATGATAGTAGTCTGTTTAGTATTTGCCCTACTGTTTTTGGCCATATTAATATTAATTATTATGTCGCTACTCAAACACCTGCGTAAACCAGATTGAGTCTTATTCTTAGCTAAGTTATTAAGCGTATAAAGTAAGAGTAGAGACAACGGCTATCAGCGGTTGATATGACTGAATCAGAATCTTTACTTATGGTCTTCAAGGAGTAGTTTTTATGAAACATGTGACCAAGCAAGCGCATATCAAAAGCGGTAAATACGACAAAGTGCCAGAGGGTTACAGCGGAACCGTTTATACCTGTCCGATGCATCCAGAGGTAAGAGACGTTACAGATAGTGGCTGTCCCATATGCAAAATGTCTCTTAAACCTGAAGACGCTGTTGCCGAGATGGTAGCAATGAAAGATGACCATACAAGCTGTCATAGTCCGTCGAATACCGATGCCCATCCTACTAAAGAAAGTAAGTACGACAAAGTACCGGAAAGCTATAGTGGAACCGTTTATACCTGTCCTATGCATCCTGAAGTCAGAGATATTACAGATAGCGGCTGTCCCATATGCAAAATGTCTCTTAAACCTGAAGACACTGTTGCCGAGATGGTAGCAATGAAAGATGACCATACAAGCTGTCATAGTCCGTCAAATACCGATGCCCATCCTACTAAAGAAAGTAAGTACGACAAAGTACCGGAAAATTATAGCAGTACCGTTTATACCTGCCCTATGCATCCCGAAGTGAGAGATGTGGAAAAAAGCGATTGCCCAATATGCGGTATGTTTCTCAAACCTGAGGGCGAGGTTACTGATTCAGATGATAATGAAGACAGTCATGCACACCGTCATGGAAAGGATAATGACCTTACTAAGGTAAACTCTATGAAAGGCGGCAAGTACGATAAGGTGCCAGAGGGTTACAGCGGAACCGTTTATACCTGTCCTATGCATCGCGAAGTCAGAGATATTGAGAATAGTGGTTGTCCCATATGTGGCATGGCACTTGAATCAGAGACTGTTACTATTGGTGAAGAGGATACCTCAGAGCTCGATGACATGACTCGGCGTTTTTGGATTTGTACCGTGCTGACCGTCCCTTTGTTTTTGTATGCAATGAGCGATATGGTAGGTATAAATTTGGACAGCTTCATTCAAGGCGGTCAGGGTGATATCGCTGGACAGATTGCTCAGTGGATACAGTTGGCGCTTGCGGTACCAGTGGTACTATGGGGAGCAGCGCCTTTCTTCGTGCGAGGTTGGCAATCCATAAAAAGTCGCAACCTAAATATGTTTACCCTAATTGCGATAGGTGTAGGCACAGCGTTTGGTTTCAGTCTGGTAGCAACCTTTATTCCGGGTATTTTCCCAGACAGTTTTAGGAATGCATCTGGTCGAGTCGGTGTTTATTATGAAGCAGCAGCGGTTATCACGACATTGGTATTACTAGGTCAGGTGCTAGAGCTTAAAGCCCGAAGCCAGACTTCTGGCGCAATTCGTGCTCTTCTTGAGTTGGCACCGCCGAATGCAAGGCGGGTGGATGAGCAAGGCGTTGAGACAGAAGTCTCCCTTGACGAAGTTATCAGTGGCGATAAATTACGGGTTAAGCCAGGAGAGAAACTCCCTGTAGATGGCATTGTGCTTGAAGGCAGTAGCAGTATCGATGAGTCGATGGTAACGGGGGAACCTATTCCAGTTTCTAAAGCAAAAGGCGATACGGTTACTGGCGGTACGGTAAACGGCACGGGAACCCTACTGGTTGAAGCGGTTGACGTGGGTGATGACACGGTACTGTCCAAGATCGTCAAAATGGTTGCTGAAGCCCAGCGCAGTCGCGCACCAATACAGAAACTGGTGGATAAGGTGGCTGGGTGGTTTGTGCCAATTGTCCTTATCTGCTCTATCATAACTTTTATCGTCTGGGCTATCTTCGGACCTGCGCCTGCCATGGCCTTTGCACTGGTCAACGCTATTGCAGTGTTAATCATTGCTTGCCCTTGTGCTTTAGGACTCGCCACGCCTATGTCGATTATGGTCGGTACTGGCAAGGGTGCTCAGAATGGCGTGCTTATCAAAAACGCTGAAGCGTTAGAGAGCATGGAAAAAGTCGATACCATCGTTGTCGATAAAACAGGAACATTAACCGCAGGCAAACCAGAACTTACTGCTATCGAAGCGCTTGGTGGTTTAGATGAAAACGAACTGCTTATACTTGTCGCTGCGGTAGAGACTGCCAGCGAACATCCTTTGGCAGAAGCTATCGTTAAAGCTGCGCAGGAAAAATCTCTTGATATTGCTAAAGCCAGTGATTTTAGCTCAACCACTGGCGAAGGCGCGCAGGCACTGGTCAATGGCAAGCAAGTCGCTGTAGGCAACTCAAAATTTATGCAACGTCTTGATAGCTTTGACAGTACGCTTTCAGAACGTGCTGATAAGCGCAGAAAAGACGGCGAAACGGTAATGTTTGTAGCAGTAAACGGCCAAGCTGCTGGTTTAATATCAGTCGCTGATCCGATCAAGCCGAGTACCAGCGAAGCGATATCTTTACTGCATCAGGCTGGACTAAAGGTGGTCATGCTAACAGGTGACAACGAAATAACCGCTAGAGCCGTTGCCAGTAAGTTAAATATTGATGAGGTACATGCTGACGTCTCTCCAGAAGACAAAAACCGTATTATCAAAGAGCTACAAAATAGCGGTAAGGTCGTGGCAATGGCAGGTGACGGTATTAACGATGCTCCCGCTCTTGCACAAGCTAACGTTGGCATCGCCATGGGCACAGGAACAGATGTGGCTATGGAGAGTGCTGGCATCACGCTAGTGAAGGGTGATCTGATGGGAATCGTCAGAGCCCATAAACTGAGTCATTCTACGATGCGAAATATCAGACAAAACCTGTTTTTTGCGTTTATCTACAATGCGCTTGGTATACCGCTTGCGGCAGGTGTTCTGTATCCCTTCTTTGGGCTGTTGCTCAGTCCAATGATAGCGGCCGCTGCGATGAGTCTGTCTTCAGTATCTGTTATTGGCAATGCGCTGAGATTGCGTCGCTTGAAACTGTAATTTCGGTACGGTAAAGCAGTTTCTAAAGCACACATATATATACTGGTCTTATCAAGACTTTAAAATATAAGGATCACGTTATGGGCAGTTTTTCTATTACACATTGGCTGATTTTATTGGTTGTGGTGGTGGTCGTATTTGGCACCGCTAAGCTTAAAAATGCGGGTAAAGATTTAGGCGGTGCAGTAAAAGGTTTTAAAGAAGCAGTCAAAGATGAAGAAACCTCGCATGCTCGCAATAATCGTTCACTTGACCATGAAAGTAGTACGCCATTTTCAAACAATGGTTCAAATACGCAGGTAGGGGCTCAGGCTGATGATACAGAAATCAGTCGTGTCACCACTGATGATCAGCACAAAGTATAAGTAGCGCCGCTTATAAATAGCGGCACTCATATGATTGCCACTGTCATCACGTCAAACTTTATGGCACCCATTCACTTAACGATATTCGTCGCTGCATTTGCAGCGATGCCTTGTATCCTGTATCAAATTTGGTCATTCATAGCCCCTGGATTATATAAAAAATTCACTACTCCTGTGCTATTGTCCTCGATATTTTCATTCTATACGGGTGTGGCCTTTGCCTACTTACTAGAGTATGTCAGCGTAAGTAATCTACTTAACGACGAGGTTTAAATGAAACACCTAACCAGCAATAACGATGAGACGAATGACGGTCTCGCAAATCGACTGAATCAAGAGTGCTACTGCATTACCCTCGATCGTAAAGCGCTCAATACAAGCCTGCAAGATCAATTGGTAGAAAATAGAAACAATCCAATAGGAGCGAACGAGCTTAATAAGCTTTTTTCAGCAACACCAGTGTTCGTCCCCAAAACAGAGATAGCGGCGATGGAGCGGATCGTTGACGCTATCGAGTTGGCTGCCAAACTGCCATCGTATCAAGCGCAAGCGCTGTCGTGGGCATCAGAAATCTCTGCTTTTGACCCTGGTCCAATAGGGGCTCTGATGGGCTATGACTTTCACTTGGGTCGTGACGGCCCTCAGCTCATAGAGGTCAATACCAATGCTGGTGGCGCATTTCTGAATGTGTTGCTCGCTCGCGCACAAAAACGCTGTTGTAACGCCTCACAGCAAAGCGCTGCAACGACTCAAGTGTTAGATACATTTGAAGAGTCAGTGTTTACTATGTTCAAACAGGAATGGCAGCGACAATCGGCTACTGCCATGCCTAGTCGCATAGCTATTATCGATAATGACCCTAAGCATCAGTTCATGTTTTTGGAGTTCGAGTTAGCACGTCAACTGCTCCAAGCTAGAGGCATTGATACTGTGATACTAGATCCCTCTGAACTCGACTATGTCGATGGTGCTCTGACAGCCCATGGACAGAAAATCGATATGGTCTACAACCGGCTGGTCGACTTCACGTTTGAGGAGCCTGACCATGCACTGCTTAAGCGTGCGTATCTAGAAGGTGCTGTGGTGGTGACACCCAATCCCCATGTGCATGCTATGTTGGCCAATAAGCACAACTTGACCTTGCTATCCGATTCGCAGACATTGCGCGCTTGGGGACTGAGTGATGCAGCAGTAGAATGTCTCGAAAAGTCTGTACCAAGGACTAAGCTCGTATCAAAAGACGATGCAGCAGCGTTGTGGCGTACTCGGCGACAGCTGTTTTTTAAGCCAGTTGCTGGTCATGGAAGCAAAGGGGTCTATCGCGGTAGCAAGCTGACTCGACGCGTTTTTGAGAACATCCTTGATGAGGATTATATCGCACAGACCTTTGCTCCTGCAGGAGAGCGATCAATAAAAATTGATGACACTGTTACAACGAGAAAGGTTGATATACGTCTTTATACGTATGATGGAAAACTGCTACTACCTGCGGCGCGTGTTTATCAGGGTCAGACGACCAATTTCCGTACACCAGGAGGTGGGTTTGCGCCTGTCTTTCAGGTGTAATGAGCTAAACAACACCAACTGCTTTTAATGCTAGCCTACATTACTTGGATATCTGCCAACCTATGAACATCCATTTTACAGTGTAGATTAACAGTATCGGAATGACCACCCACTGAACGAGCGGCAACGCACCTACGCTCAGTAACGGAACATCAGGCATCAGCCCGCTATAATTCCACCTTTGGCCAGCGCCAGTTGCCCAGTATTCAAAGAGTATTGTTACGATTAGGCCAACGCTAAGGTATATCGATAAAGTCAACAGGCGCCACGGCTTTGCAATCCAGAACCAGTCTTTTACAAACAATGCCGCAAGCACGTAGGCGCCAAAAGCAATATTGGCATCACCGACGGTCGCACGCGTGCAAAGCCAGACCACATCCCAGTGTCTTGCTTCGGCCATGCCGGAGAAAAACGGTACCTGTGCCATCTCCCAAAAAAAATGGAGAAAGAAACTCACGCTCCATATCATTAGGACAAGCACAGCTGATGTCGCTGCCCGGCGGGATTGGCTTACAAGAGTCATCACTCCTCCGAAAATAGCCATAGCCATAAATACAATGTAATGTTTATTCGATCGTCGTTACCGGACCGAGACGCCGTTTACTGGCGTCTCCCACGGCAGATGAGCATTTACATCTCAATCCCGATTGGCTTTGTACTGTGAGCATATCTGCTCAGTCGAAATACTGCATTCAAGGTTATGCCGTTTCCTCTACTAATGCCAGCATTTGGTATGGCAATTTCAGTATTGCTCACAGGAGAAGTAATAATTTGGTGGAAAATACTGGCTGTGATGGAGATGTTGTTGACGGGTAAGAAGCGCTTTTTGGTTGATGGAGATGGTTAACATATCATTTTATTATCTGGTTTTAGACAAGCTATCTATATCTATTGTATAAAATATATTCATGGAAAATCATGAATATTTCTGCTATACCTAGTTATACTAATTAATTTGGTTAGTTTTGCTAATCAAATTAATTGGCTGTATGGATTTTTAATCTCGCATATCGGAGTTAAGCAACCATAAAGGACGATAACTATGAAATTAGCAAAAGCTGTACTCGCCAGCATCTGTATTTTACCGTTAGCCACCATCGCCTATGCTGAAGACGTTGATACCCAAAACTTACGTATCTCTGAAACCTCAATGATGAGTGTCAATGAAGCAGCACCATCAGCCATGAAAATGCACAACGAAAATGACCATATGAGCGAAAAATCGAACGCCATTCAAGACGGTAGCGATGTAGAAGTTGATGCTGAACGAGGATGGCGCTGGCCTTGGCAGAAAAAGGACAAAGAAGTAGCGACGCCTGAGAGAGCAAAGTGCTGTTAGTTCATTAACTGTAGAGGGTTACAATCATGAAACTGTCGAAAGCCATCTTAGCTAGCATTTGTATTTTACCGTTAGCCACCATCGCCTATGCTGAGGATATCAATACTCAAAACTTGCGTATCTCTGAAACCTCAATGATGAGTGTCAATGAAGCCACACCCTCAAGTATGCAGCAAAAAGAAGCAATGGAAATCAGCAATCAATCAAGTTCCATCAATAATTCAAATGATGTTGAAGTGGATAAGGAAGAGGGCTTTAGATGGCCTTGGCAAAGAAGAAAAGACAAAGCTTTTGAAGCTATCGAAGACTTTAAGAATCAATCAAGGCCCTAGAGAGATTCAGGCAAGTAGTCCGTCATGTGGAACATTTGATGGTGAACCTAACGTAGCTTCTGATAGTAGTATCAGCTATTTATAGTGATTTATTGATATTAAATACTTTTACACAAGGATGTATATTATGAATATTTATAAGCAAATAACGATACTGACACTGAGCATGTCTCTAGTAGGGCTCAGCCATGCCGCCGATGATATGGCAGGTGCCAAAAGTGGTATGACTGTCACGGAAAACAGTGCGATTGCGGCGTGGACGCATAATTGGAGCACCACTGGGAAAGAGAAGAAAAAGGGCAAGGCAAACATGGTGTCCTCAAAGGTGAACGTGCCGCTGGAAGAGGATGCATCGCAAGTAGCTCTAACCGAGTTTGCTGAAAAAAATAACATGACGAACAAAAGCTATGGCG
The DNA here is from genome assembly GCF_016106655.1 of Psychrobacter sp. NG27. Taxonomy (NCBI): domain Bacteria; kingdom Pseudomonadati; phylum Pseudomonadota; class Gammaproteobacteria; order Moraxellales; family Moraxellaceae; genus Psychrobacter; species Psychrobacter sp. NG27. The sequence continues at coordinate 8,100 of NZ_JADGIN010000013.1, read as the reverse complement.
AGGTTTGTGGCGCATTCGTTGAAGGTGAGATGACTGAAACTAAGCGAGGAGGTCATCGTTGGGGCAAGTCTGACTCGCATTGGTCCAAAAAATCATTTAAGATTTTTAAAGCACGTGAATTTACGGGTGGTGAAGAAGAACTGGCGCAAAGCGCAGGTCATCTATTTGGTAAAACCCGTAAAACCCATAATTGTATTACTACTAAAGTAGGGATCAACGATGAAAACGTTGAACTTGAGTCTATGAAGCTAACAAAATAATTGAGCAATGCTATATATGCTATCTAGGAGTAGAACAAAGTGACAGTTAAGCATTTAGCTGTCATTTTTTATGTACTAAGCCACATTTTGGAGAGTATTCATGAAAACCTTTTGTTACCTACTGGTGAGCTTGCTTTTTTTGTATTCTGCTCAAGCCAATGCTCTAAATACCAACGAGAAAATGGTCAATGAACTGTATCAAGATACTGAGCTTGATATTGATAATGTAGACGACGTTTTTGAATACGTACTATCACAGACTGGCGATACCCTCACTATTTACCCTTCAGAAGGCTATTATTATTTTAACTTTTACCATCAGGGCAACTTAATAAAAGGCAATATGTTGGTGGGTCATAAGTTAAGACAGCAGGGCAGCTTATCCTTTATATATTTTTATGATATAGCTGGCAAAGAACGGGGTGAATTTAAAACGCATCATAAACTATATAAGTCATCAGACATATTTAGCTTGAAAAATTATCAACCTAATTTATATCAATTAACTTTCAAAAATATCAAAAAAAATCTTGAGATTAATCAGATAGAGCCGGATGCTGATTTTGTAAAGACGCTTGAGGGTCAAGGTTTTGAAGTCAACCTACCAATGATGGATGATTCGGGAGTCACACTCTATTTAGCATTTCATCCTACTACCAATAACTTCTATTATATTAATCCTTTATCCAGAGATGATGAATTTTACTATCCCTTTAGCGACGTACTTAAAGTGGGTGCTAGGACTCAATTTGTCTACCTGCCTATGGAAAAATTTGCCATATTAGTAGGCGTTAATGCCAATAATGTTTATAAAAACAACTATTACGATGGCCCTTTTGATCAGCTCCCTGACGAGGCGTTAGCTAAAATAGACTATAAATCTTATTTATATCGAGTAAATCCGAGTTGGAAAAATGAAATATATGATGATGGTTATTTTATAAATGACCCCGATGCCCGTGTTGCACTGACCAATTATTTTGAATATCTATCGCTTGATGAACTCAAAAAAATTCAACCTTGTGCGTCTGATAAAAATCCGCTGCAATGTTTAGAAGACAGTGGGATGCGTTTTTGATTTTGCACGATGCTGTCTCATATAAGAACACTGCTAGTTATCGCCATACATTGCATAGCAATTGATGATAGGACATCAGGCGAAAATATAGTCTATAGGATTTCCATAGTAAAAAACGCAATAGGGCTTAACACTTCTTAAAGTTTATCTAAAGTAAAAATTGATATTATATTCTCAATATAATGAATTCATCATTTTGTCACTATAATTTTTTGTGTGAGTAACGACAAGTAGCCACGATGGTTAGACAGGTGCGTATACGCATATCAGTCTGACTATGACTAATTTTCAAATATCAATCCAAACGAGAGCGTGTTATGACCCTTACAAAAACAGCTCGAGCTTTCAGCTTGCTTGCTATTGGCACTGCCATACAAGTTACATCACTGACTTCTGCCTACGCCCATGACCTTAGTGCACATACCATCGCTGCCAAAGAATGGCAAATCACAGGCCAGCCTAGTGTCGCTGCTGATTTTATCAAACTAGAATACGGTACTGTTTATTTAACGGATAGTCACCATCAGTTGCTCTCTTTTGATTTATCGGACTTTTCAGCCGATGATCAAACCTATCTTCTAGAAAAAAACGCCCATATTCAAGCGATCAATCAGCTAGCAGTGATTGACAATCTAGTAAGTAGTAATCAATTAACGGCTATCCAAAATCCAAGCGATACTACTGTTATCGCTAACGATAATGGAACGGCAATAAATAAAGCTGATGCGGCAACGTCTGTCATGACGGATAACAGTGACACGCGCTCTGTCTTATTCTTCTACCTGTTGGGTGGCTTGGTCTTAGCGAGTGGTTTGGTGTGCTTTTATGTTTTGAACATACGCCACAAAAAAAACCGAACCTCAAAAATGGCCTATTCAGTTTTTGGTGTATTGGGTTCAGCTGCGTTGCTTGTGGCTTGTAGCAGTACTGAGACGGCCCAAAATATCGGTGCAAAGACGAAAGAGGCGATTGCTCATTTGCCAGTACCTGCCAATGACATTGACTTTATGACCTCAGTATTTGGCTCATTTGATAACGTCAGTACCCATCATGATGATAAATATCTGTATGTCGAATCAAATGGTGTCCCAAGCCATGAAATGATGACAGGTATCACCAGTTGGCAACAGCAAGTACCTATCGACCAGGATTATACCAATGAGAACAGTTGGGTCATTCCCTTACAGCCTGAGCTTGCCGATGAGCCTTTGATGGCCAAAGACAATTTTATGAAAGGGGCCATCGCGATTGCAGCCAATGGCATTCCTATATTCAACCCATTAAACAATCGCGGTGAGGACGCCAAAGCATTCGGAGAATTAGACAATTGGGGCGGGCATTCTGGACGCGCTGATGACTACCATTATCATCTTGCACCAACTCATCTACAGTCACAAGTTGGTGAAGGTAAGCCCATTGCTTATGCACTAGACGGCTTTCCTGTCTATGGTGAAACGGATGATGAGCTGGATGAATATCTAGGCAAATTCAATGAAGACGGTAGCTATGAATACCATGCTACCTCAGAGTTTCCGTATTTAATTGCAGGCTTGCGCGGTAAGGTCACTATAAACCCAGATACGACAGCGCCGGAAAATGAGATTGCACCGCAAGCGCATACGCACGGCGTTCGTCCAGCGCTAACGCCTTTGCGCGGAGCCGAGATCACAGATTACAAGATTATAAGCCCGACTCAATATAGTCTAACGTATACCCATGACGGTCAAGAGCATAAGCTGAATTATGGTTGGGGCGCTACTGAAGCGACTAAAGATACTTATACTTTTGAGTTTATTGATCCAGAGGGTACGACCGTACAGACTTATAAACGCACTGATGATACACAGAAAAAATAATGTGCATCTAATGATAATGATCAGTTATAGAGACAAATAAGCTGAGTTTTAGACCATTTTATATAATGCTAAGGAATCCTAATGAAACCTATTTTAATACCTGCTTTGCTAACCACGACAATATCTGCTGTATTGCTAGCGGCGTGTAGCCAAACTCAAATAGACTCAGCAGCTACCGATGCCAATGAGCAAACGACAGCATCAATAAGTAGTGCAGATGCCAGCAGTTATACTGGCACCGCTAGCTTAACTCAAGGTCTTGCCCAGACTGACGTGACAAATGCCTATGAATGTGACCGCGGTCGTCAAACCAACATCGGTAGTATCCAGTCAACTGACGGTAAATCGTGGACAGTACCAGCAGCGACCAATTTGCTCAATACAGATTTCCCAGTGGCATCCGACTTAAACAACCCTTGTACGGGCAACGACTATCGCACCGCCAGTGAAGCTTTATCTCAACTTGATGGCTCAGACATCATTGAAGTAGATGCAGATGGTGAGGTGTATACCGCTTACGTCTTTGCAGATAATTATTTTGAGATGTATGTAAATGGCGTAGCCGTCGGACGTGACAATGTGCCATTTACTCAGTTCAATTCAAACATTGTACGTTTTAAGGCAAAAGCACCGTTTACCGTTGCTATGCATCTGGTAGATTGGGAAGAAAACTTAGGTATTGGTTCAGAAAGCAATAACGGCTCAGAGTTTCATGCAGGAGACGGTGGTCTCGTCGCTGTGATCAAAGATAAAGATAACAACATCATCGCCAAGACCGATGAAAACTGGAAAGCACAAACCTTTTATACCGCGCCGATTAGAGACTTGTCCTGTGTTAGTGAGTCAGGTAGCGAGCGCCTATCTAGTAATTGTGTTACCACCGGCAATGTGCAAGATAGTTCGGCAGATTATGGCCTGCATTGGGAATTGCCTACCAATTGGCAACAAGCAGACTTTGATGATTCTAGTTGGCCGAATGCCACCACTTATAGTAACCAAACCATTGGGGTAGACAACAAGTCAGCTTATACCAATTTCACAGATATTTTTGATAATGAAAAAGCAGATGCTGAATTCATTTGGTCAACCAATGTAGTACTCGATAATGAAGTTATCGTACGCTACACAGTAAATGGATTATAAAATCTGGAAAGTATTGGTGTTGTTCCAAACGAGCTGACAACACACATATTTAGGTTGGCAGGAATTATTTTAGAAAAATGGAGCAAGCCATCTATATCGTTGGCTTGCTCTAGTCAATCCTCTATAAATTGGGTATGGTGTCAGTCTCGCTTAGCCTGCTACTTGTAGTGCTTTCACTCGGCTTCCTTGTATCCAAATCATATTGAACCGACTATATATAACCTAAAAATAGGTCATACGTTAGAAAAAACCTCGCTATTTGTATGAGTATCCAATGCGTACTCTACATACACGATATGCGCATAAACTACTGACTAACAAACGTCACCGTCTTAGTGCCATTCGTAGATGGCTGACTTAGTGTGACTTTGCTCGCTAAGATATCGCCTTTGGCATTGATTTTGTAGCATTCGGATGAAGTGCCTATAGGATCAGAGCTAAGTAGTAAGTTTTTTGAGTTTTCTATACAGAGCCATGCCGTATTATTGGTGTCTCGCGTAAGAGCCCAGTCTTGCTCATACGACCCTATTTTTTTACGCATACTGCTGTCAGCATAGACGGTTTCAGTAATCAACTTATTTGAGTCGCCGACTGTAGCCATCTTAGGAATGATAGTTGTCTGGTTCGATAGCGAGTATTTACCCGTGCTATCTGTGAAACCATGAAACACTAATGGATTCAGGGTAAAGTAATTAATAGCAACTGACTGATCAGTAATTCGATTATTCACTTTATTGATAGTATTTACTTCGGCACCTTGCACCGCTTTATTATTGAATTGAAAGCTGCCTTTAAGCGTGATTTGAATGTCTGCTGAGGCACTTTGATTACCTACAATAGCAACCAATTTTTCACTCCGTTGTTTGGTATAGATGTTGAGCATCGCAGTCTCAACGGGGTATTGAGTCATTATGTTGTTTGGGTTGGTATTAACCATTGTCCCACCACTTATGCCACTAGCACAAGCGCTCAATCCCAGTCCTGCTACTACTCCCAGTGCTAAATTTTTCATAAGACCATCCTTTTATTTGTTTTAATCTATTTAGATTATCATGGATTGAATTGAGGACATGCACTAGTACTTACTATAATTGAATTTTCCGCCACTCGCGTCTGACATTCGTTAATAGCGGTTTTGTGACGGTCATAAGTGTTACGAGCGATTGCAGACTTCTATTAGACTGGTTGATGAGAAACGAAAGCTCAGGTATTGAAAGTACAGCTTAGAGTAAGCAGCTGTATGCCAATGGTTGAACGAAGTCTTTGAAACGTTGGCACAATCATAGAGTTTGCCTCATAAAAATAGCGCCCATTGCAGGCGCTATTTTTATTTCATTTTTATGAGGCAAGATTAAGAGTGCTTAGTGCTAAAGCTAGTAATATGACAGCTATCTTTTAGCACACAGTTATTTCTAATAATTGGCTTTGATTTGTGCTTCTATGAAATCAGCCGCAACAGTATTGTACAGGTCACAATCGACAATATCGGCCGTAAAGTCCGTATCACTATCTTCTTTAACGCCTTTTTGATAAAAATCAGAATCATAGACCAAACCATTGTACTCAACAGCAGCGACAATATTGCCATCCTCATCAGTATATCTAGCAGCTGACAGTTCGTTATTCAGTCCAACTTTTTCTTGAACGAGGTTTTTTACCACGTTGCCTTGTTTTTGTTCGGCGATCCATTCATTAATAGTGATTTCTTCTCTAGAAGCTTGCTGATAAAAATAATAATAGGACTGAGACGGTGTCTCCTGAAAAATATAGCATTGAGAGCCAGTAGGGAAGGCAAGATTGTCTGGGAAATAGTCATAGTCTAAGACAGTGCTAATGCCTGTGTCAGCATTATTGGCTAACTTCTTGATACCGCTAAGGTCTAAAGTTTCGATATCATAAACACTATCAATGGCTGCATTATCGGTCTGAATTCTTGATTCAAAGCTGTCACTATCAGTAAATTTTAGCTTGTAGAATCGGTTGTCAAACTCATCACTCACTTTTATGAATACTTTATTGCCAACATAGTAGTTTGAGTTATTTCCCTCATCATCTCTGCTGTTTTGATAGGCAGTAGCCGAGCTGCCCACAATGGTAGAGATAGTTTCTGTAAAGCCACTATTACTAAATTTGTAGGCAAGCTTGCCCCATCCCTCTATATACTCATCATTTGACACATCCGTAAAAGCATCGAATACGGTGTAATTCAGCTCATTATTGATGATAGGGCCAGTGTTATCATTGTTGCCTACTATATATTCACCGTCATCGTCACCGCCGCAACCTGTGAGCAATAAAGCACTGGTCAATGCGATACTGGCATATAGCTTGTTTATTTTCATATTGTTACCTATCGTTAGTTTCCCGTAAGAAAGTAATCATAGTTAAAGGTATGATAAATTGCAAAACAAAGTTTCAGTTTTAACACTGTCGCTACAAAGATCGCTCGTCTCGAACTTTTGAAAGGTAAGGAAACTAAAAGTAGCGGGAGGGGTAATAGGTAATGACTGAGAATGGTGCGCTTTATTATGATCGAGATAAGATTAATGACGGGCTGGCTAAGATGTATTTGAACAAGTGAGGCATGATATCTTTATCGTAGAACAATAGTTAAAAAGGATCAGTTGTCTGCTAACTAAAATGACCCGCATCAGGCGGTCATTTTAGTTTTGGTTTTGAACAGATGATTAACTCTGGCATACCTGCATGCCCCAACTTAACCTGCAAGCTGTATTATGCTGAAAAAACTATAAAGCCAAACTTGGCAAACTAGGCATATTAACAGTAGTTCAAAACCGTCAATTTTCACGGTTGACTCATTCGTAAGTTTTCGCATCTAGGCCCTCTCAATAGGCCTATTATTAATGGTTTAAGCTAGAAATAGATCTAGGGAATCAGTCATCATTAAAGTTATTTTTATCAGTCATGGGTATAAGTCCAAGTTACATAAAGAAAACATTTGTTTAACATTATTTAAATTGGAATCCAGTCGAGAATGATATACATTCCGTATAAATTTCTAACGATGGGAGAATCAGTTCATTGTATGCTCTGGTGATAAATTAGTATGTACGAATGGGAATCCGTTTTTTAAAGCAGGATCGACATATACTGTTGGCAACATCGTAACCAGTAAACTCTTTAAAGTAAAAGTAGGCGCGAATGATGAGTTTTGGTATGCTACGGAAGATAGTGAGGGCATATCTGTTCGCTTTAATTCAAAGGAAACAGCAATTAATGATGCTTGGTTTAGTTTAGCAAAATAAACTAAACTCGTTTTTTGGCAGATAGGCCCTCTGCAAGATTGATGTTCGCTTGTCTTAACGACAGATAAGATAATATTCAAACCGACTAATTTTTAAAATTTTGTCATCATATTACCAGTGGGCTTACGCTTAATATTGCATCAGAAATAAGCATAGTAACTATGACATTCACTGTATAAACCATTAATTGATTATCGTCGCATTCAATTAATTTACTTGAAACTATATGGTTTGCTTATCTTTGCGCCTGTAGTGACATTTCAACTGGTTGTAGTATCTATTATCAAAAACTATCCATCAGATTGTGAGCGTAAATCTGTGAGCACATCCTACTTGTTTTTGATAGGTAAGGCATTTAAGGTATTTCTGATTATTTATTGGTCTCTATGCCGACCACAAGCACAATAATCGTTTTTTATTTCCTCTATCTTAATTGGTACAGCATATAACCATTGCATACCGCCATCACTATGAAAATAGCCATTTTCAAATGCTAC
>NZ_JADGIN010000012.1:0-45547 GCF_016106655.1 Psychrobacter sp. NG27 | reverse complement strand
TGGCTCGTAATTTTAAGTCAATGCTCTATCTGGCGTGTACTATCGTTCATTGTAAAATGAATTGAAGACAGGCCCTAGCTTAAATAAAAAAGATATAGGTGAATTCAAATAATTTCGATGCAAGGAAATCATGCGCAGATAGTACAAGTAGTACATCAAGCGAAGTTGACGATGTAGCGGATTTATTTGGGTTTGGCTATCACTCACTACCAGTAGTTCTCTACGGCAATATTACCTTCACCGCGTCGATTCATCACCAGCCCTAGCGACTTTAATGCTTCTTTGGTGTCATCCACCATATCTGGGTTACCACATAGCATGACATGGGTAGTATCGATATCAAACGCAATACCCGCCTGCTTCTCTAGTGTGCCCTCTAGTAATAGCTTCGGTAGACGTTCTGACAATGCCCCGTCAACAGGCTCGCGAGTCACGATAGGTATGAAAATGAGCTTGGCTGGATTATCAACCAACGTGCCAAAGTCTTCTTGCAGGCTTTTAATCTTATCCACGTAAGCCAACTCTTGTGTCGAGCGTGCGCTATAAGCCAATACGATATGCTCGTAGTCTTCCCATGTCTTTAAATCTTGTAGCATCGATAAAAATGGTGCAAGACCAGTACCTGTCGCAAGCAACCACAAATCCTTCGGCAGTGGTTTTTGATAACGCGCTAAGGTCAAAAATCCAAATGGCATGGTATTGAGTAGCAACTCATCGCCCACTTGTAGATGTTGCAACTGTGAGGTAAATGCACCATCAGGAATCACGATAGAGAAAAACTCTATCACCTCATCAAAGGGCGAAGACACAATCGAATACGCGCGAAAGATGTCTTCATTCAATGCGGTATCAGAGGTATCATCATTGGCTTCGATTTCCTGATAGTATTTCAATTGACTGGGATTGACGCCCAAGCGGACAAACTGCCCTGCTGTAAACTTAAAGCTATCAGGACGACTCACTGTAAAGCTAAATAATGTGGGTGTCCAAGTGGTTTTACTGAGTACCGTCACCGTTTGAATATTGTCACTCATAATTGTTCATCACTTATACTTTATTGAACTGTGTTTTTATAAGCTACCTTTGATAGGCAAAAAATAAATAACTATCAAAAGATAGACACAAAAAAAGATGCGCCAAGCTTATCATAAAGCTGGCGCATCTTGGTTTTTTAACCGTAACAGCAAATAAGCAGCAAAGGCTTATCAAATGCTATGTGTGGGCGATACTACCAAATACGCGCCATGCTTGCCCACTCAATCATACTGTTTGGCAAGATACCAAAGAACAGAATAATCGCAGTTACAGCAATGACCATGATACCACCGGTGCGCAAACCCCATTGACCAGATACATCAAACTCAATGAACTGCTTAGGACGTTTGAACAGCGTAAGTAACACACGTAGATAGTAGAATAGACCGATCGCACTACCCAAGATAATCATCGCAGCCAAGAACCAGTTGGTGCCTTGTACCGCTGCCAATATCGCAAACAGCTTAGTAATAAAGCCTGCCGTCAACGGAATACCAGCCAGTGATAACATCATGATCGTCATCACACCGGTCAATACTGGACGACGCCAGAACAGACCTTGATAATGGGTCAGCTCATCAGCTTCACCAGACGAACGATATGGGCTCGACATCAAGGTTACAACACCAAAAGCACCGATAGAGGTAAAGGCATAGACTGCCATATACATGCTAGAGATGCTATCAGCAGCCGCGCCAATACTAACGATAACGATCATCACATAACCCATATGGGCGATGGATGAGTAACCGAGTAGACGTTTGAGACTGGTTTGACGAACCGCTAATAAGTTACCTACCAAGATAGACAATGTCGCCATGACCATCAATAGCATTTGTACAGATGGCAATGCGAGTAGAGAGGTATCAATTAAGAATCGAACCGCCAATGCCATCATAGCAACTTTTGATACTGAGGCTAAGAAGGTAGCGATAGGCGCTGGTGCACCCTCGTATACATCTGGCGTCCACATATGAAATGGGGCAGCCGAGAGTTTAAAGGCGATACCAAACATCATCATCGCCGCGCCCAATATCAATAGTGGCGATTCAAAGAGGTTGCCCAGCACCATGCTGATTGGTTTAAATGCTAGTGAGCCTACCTCTGCGTAGATGAAGGCCATACCCATCAGCAACGTCGCAGATGCAGTCGCCGACAGCACCAAATACTTCAGTCCCGACTCAAGCGATTGGTTGCGCTTGTAAGTATAAGCGAGCAAACCATATAGCGGTACTGACAGCATCTCTAGGCTCATAAAGAACGATGCCATATGCTGCGCGCTGACCATTAGTAGTGCACCAATGGTTGATAGCAGCATGAGCAAATACAGCTCTTCTTTATTGTCTTTGAGGTTGGCCAGATACGCATAAGACAACGTACAACACGCCAAGGCACAGATAAAAATCACTACCATATTAAACTGAGCAAAGTTATCAATAACAAATAACTGCTCGGCATTTGGCGCGATAGCCCCACTATCAATGACCCCAACCATTTGCCCAATTAGAGTAAATAGGCCGATATTTAAGCCTGCTACCGTAATCGTCCCAGTCACCATGTGCGAGCGTTTAAGGGTAATCGCAATCATGACCGTCAGCACTGTAATCACTACAGCGATGATCGGCGCGTAAGGCAACAATCCTATCAAATCATTCATCGTAATATCATTCATGACTTAACGTGCCTCCATTGCATCAAGCAGGTGCGACGCATCTACCTGTGTCACTTGACTGTATATATATGCGTTATTGATCCACTGCATCGCATGACTTGAGGTATCAAGGAACGGCTGTGGATACAGTCCGAGCCATACTAGACCGGCGGCCAACATCAGTAGTAATGACAGCTCGCGCTTGCCTAGATCTTTTAATTTGCGTGCAGGTAAGCCATGTGACTTAGTCTCTCGCTCTGCCAATGCGGCGATATTGTTTTCACCAAAGAGTGCGCGGTGAATCAAAATGAGCGAGTAAAGGCCTGCGAGTACCAAACTGAATGTCGCAAATACCACAAACACTGGATACTGAGCAAATGAGCCAAATAAAATCATGAACTCGCCAATGAAGTTACCCGTACCTGGAATACCCAGCAATGCCGCGCAGAAGAACATCAATATCGGTGCGTAATAGCGGAACTGTCCCCACATACCACCCATCAAGGTCAAATCGCGTGTGTGCAGACGCTCATATAGCTGTCCTGCCATAATGAATAGTGCGGCTGAACTCAAACCATGAGCAAGCATCTGAATCATCAGACCTTGTAAGCTGAGTAATGTACCAGCATAGATTGCTAGTACCACAAAGCCCATGTGCGAGATACTGGTATAGGCCAGCAAACGCTTCATATCGGTCTGCATAAAGGCAAGCCATGCACCGTAGAAGATACCAATCGTACCTAGAGTGATCGCTATCGGTGCAAACTCTTGTGACGCTGCTGGAAATAATGGCAACACAAAACGAATCAGACCATAGGCAGCAGTCTTGATAAGCACCCCTGCCAAATCCACCGAACCTGCCGTTGGTGCCTGCGCATGCGCATCTGGCAACCAGCCATGGAAAGGAATGATTGGCAACTTAACCGCAAAGCCAATAAAAAAGCACAGCATGATGGGATATTCCCAGCCGCCAAGTGACGTACCGAGCAAATCATTATAATTAAAGCTAACCACGCCTTTTTGGGCATAGCTGATAATGACCAATACCAAGATACCAATGAGCATGATAAGCCCAGACGCTTGGGTATAAATAAAGAACTTGGTGGCCGCATACTCTTTGGTTTTGCCAACCACATCATGACCCCAGATAGCGATCAAGAAGTAAATAGGAACCAGCATCATCTCCCAAAAGAAGAAGAATAAAAACAGATCAATCGATAAGAAAACACCGATGACGCCGCCCAAACTCCATAGCAAGTTTAAGTGGAAGAAACCAACACGGCGCTGAATCTCATTCCACGAACAGGCCACAGCTGCCACACCAAGTAAACCAGTTAATGCCACCATCATCAGTGACAAACCATCTAGTGCCAAATGAAAGCTAATACCAAAGCTCGGTATCCATGGCACGCTGAATTCAGCAACCCAAGGCACATTTGCGCTTGGGGCAATCACTTGCTTACTCATTCCGCTAAAGTCACCGTAATGCCATAATACTAGTGACAATACAAAGGTCAGCGTCATGCCGATTAAGGCAATCCAGCGCGGTAGACGTTTATTAAACCGTTCGACCACCCAGCATAGCAATCCTGCAATAAAGGGAATTGCGATTAATGCTGGTAGCATCCACGTTTGTTGTAACTCAATCATCTTTTATACCACCGTCATCATTACCAGCACCAGCAATACAGCCATACCCAAGCCAAAGCTTGTGGCATAACCTCGAAGAGACCCTGTTTGCGTCGCAGACAATACTTTATTACCTACTGAAGCTAGCTTAGGTAATAACAGCCACGTTTTATCGATAGGGTCGGCTTTAAGTAAGCGGCCGATGAACAAAAAGGGTTTTACGAAAATCACATTGTATAGCGCATCAAAACCTAGGCCATGATAGCACCAGTGATATAACGCCCCACCAATACGTGAGCGCTTAAAGCTAGTAAGCATTCTGCCTTTATTGACGACATACAACAGTACTGCCAGTACCAAGCCTGCGCCCATTGCACCCATCGCGATATACTCTGCTGTATGCTTAGCATGCGCTTGACCCGCGACTTCTAGTAGATGTCCGACGCTCTCTGGTAATACACCATCTAATGGCGGCGTAATCCACGCACCAACAGCGGTAGATAGTACTAACAACACAGTCAAAGGCAACCAGTACGACACCCCTGATAGCTTATGAGCATGGGTTTTTTCTTCACCAAAGAATATGATCCAAATCATACGGAACGTATAAATTGCGGTTAAGAAAGCCCCGAACACACCCATATAGAATAGTACTAAATGACCTGTAGCATAAGTTTCCCAAAGAATCGCTTCTTTAGAATAGAAACCAACGGTAACCCAAGGTATGGCAGCAAGTGCACCGCCACCGACGATATAGCACCAAAATACCAATGGTATCTTTTTACGCAGACCGCCCATCTTAAAGATGTCTTGCTCATGGTGTACCGAAAGGATGACCGCACCTGATGATAAGAACAGCAATGCTTTAAAGAAAGCATGCGTCATCAGATGGAAGATAGCCCCTTGCCATGCGCCAACACCAAGTGCTAGGAACATATAGCCGATCTGACTCATGGTCGAATAAGCAAGAATACGTTTGATATCTGTTTGCGCAAGCGCACAGAAACCTGCAACGATAAGCGTCAATGCACCCACGCCGCCGACCCAATACAATAAGATACCAGGCGTCAGCTCAAACAATGGATGTAAGCGAGCGATCAAATAAACGCCTGCCGTGACCATCGTTGCGGCGTGAATCAATGCCGATACTGGTGTTGGACCTGCCATCGCATCAGCAAGCCACGTATGTAGTGGTAGCTGCGCTGATTTACCCATCGCGCCACCAACGAGCATCATCGTGGTCAGCATCATCGTTGGATTGTTAATATCGAATACTTCTGGTGCGCGCGTAATAATCTCTTGGATATTAAGCGTACCGAATTCGCGGAATAATAAAAACAAACCAAAGGCTAAGAACACATCACCCACGCGAGTAACCGTAAAGGCTTTCATCGCCGCGCGTCCATTGGCTCTGTCATGGTAATAATAACCAATCAACAGGTATGAGCAGATGCCCACGCCTTCCCAACCAAGATATAGCAGAAATAAGTCATCTGCTAGTACCAGCAATAACATACTGGCCACGAACAAATTCATATAGCTAAAGAAACGGGCAAAGCCAGTGTCACATTTCATATACCAAGAGGCAAACAGATGAATCAAAAAGCCAATCCCAGTGATGACACCCGTCATGGTCAATGCAAGACCATCAAAGCTCAGGCCAAAATGCGGGGCAAAGTCGCCCACTTGGAACCATGTCCACAGCGGAACCTCTACAATCGTTCCTGCTGGATTGGTGGTCAAAAAGGTATAGCTCACGAATAGCGTACATAATGCTGATAGCAGCATGCTACCAACACCCACAATCGCTGCCACCTGCTCTGTTAGCTTGTCGCGCATAAAGGCTAAAATCAAAAAGCCAACGAGCGGGAATATAAAGGTTAATGGTAATAAACTCATGACATCATCCTTTCATCTCATTGGCGCTATCGACATCTAGATGCCCACGCTGATGATAAAACCGCAATAATATTGCCAAACCAATGGCGGCCTCTGCTGCTGCTAACGTCAAAATAAAGATAAACATGATCTGCCCATCTGGATCGACCCAGCGACTACCTGCCACCACAAATGCTAGTGCTGCCGCGTTCATCATGATCTCAAGGCTCATTAGCATAAATAGGAAGTTACGACGTACCATGACGCCGCACAGTCCGATAGCAAATAAAATACCTGCCAAAATCAGTCCGTGGCTCATGGGTATCATACCAAGTACACCTTGCGCCTCAACAGCCGGCTGTACGAAGCCTGCCACCTCGTGGGCAAACGGCACGTTTGACACGTCTTGTGCCACGCTCGCTGCTAGTACCATTAGTCTGACTCCTTGCGCGTGACTTTGTTCGCACCGATATTCATACTGACATAATCAAGCGGGTCAACATCTTTGTATTCATACGGCTGAGCCATTTCTACACCATCATGCTGTGTATGAGTGCCATCATTGTCGTGCTGTTTGACACTACCCACACTTGGCTTAAATGCTTGACTGGCATGAGTCTCAACTTCATCATCTATAGACTCTTTACCTAGATGATAAGCAGCAACCAGAGCAGCTAGCAATAATAATGCCGCCACTTCTATGAGCATGACATATTTGGTAAATAGCACCGTACCGACTGTTTTGGCAGATATCGCTGTACCACCAATCATTACCGCTTCATCATGATTGAGGCCAATCATCGCGTATAGTACAACTGCGATAATAATCGTCAACCCTGTCGGGATAGCCCAAGTGCCCGCATCGAGCCAACGCTCTTCACGCTCATCATTGCTCATGCCCAAGTTCAGCATCATAATAACGAAGACAAATAGCACCATAATGGCACCGGCATAGACAACGATTTCTAGCGCACCAGCAAATGGCGCACCTAGTACAAAAAATATCCCTGCGATTGCCAGTAAAGACACAATCATCGATAAGATAGCATGCACTGGATTGGCCTGAGTCACCACGCGCAAACTGGCAAATACTGCCACTGCCGCAAGCGAATAAAACCCAGCCAGTTCAGGATGGTTTAAAATATTCATCATGGTAGCAAGCTCCTTAGATCAATCGGTGCAGACTCATTTTGTGCTGCGCCTTTTGGTTTGTCCGCTACCGCCATACCTGTCACACGATAATAATTATAATCAGGGTATTTACCTGGTCCTGAAATGAGCAAATGCTCTTTTTCATAGACCAAATCTTGGCGCTTATATTCACCCAGCTCAAAATCTGGGGTCATTTGAATGGCTGTCGTTGGACACGCTTCTTCACACAATCCGCAAAAAATACAGCGCGAAAAGTTAATTCTAAAAAACTCTGGATACCAGCGACCGTCTTCACGCTCAGCTTTCTGTAATGAGATACACCCTACCGGACAGGCCACCGCACACAAGTTACAGGCAACACAGCGCTCGTCTCCATCAGGGTCGCGCGTTAGGACAATACGTCCACGAAAACGCGGCGGTACAGGTACCGGCTCTTCAGGATAAAGGATGGTATCACGCGGTCTAAGCGCATGACTATTGACCATCCACATGCTGCGAACAATGGTAAATATACCAATGACGGTCTTTTTTATGGTAGTAAACATGGGATTATTATCCTTATCAGCTTTACCCTAGTTCATCAGTGATGGCTAGTGATGACTATAACGTTGGGGAAAATATCAAAATGACCGCAGCAGTAATCAACAGGTTAATCAAGGTTACGGGCAGACATACTTTCCAGCCAAAGTTCATCACCTGATCATAACGCGGACGCATGAGTGAGCCTCGAGCCAAAACAAACATGGTCATAAAGAACAGCGTTTTAATCATGAACCAAAAAGCTGGTGGAATAAATGGAATATCTAAATTAAAAGGTGCCAGCCAACCGCCAAAAAACAAGCAAGTCATCAATGCAGAAATCAAGACAACGTTGACATATTCTCCGATAAAGAACATACCGAACTTCATACCAGAATATTCGACATGATACCCTTCGGCCAGTTCTTGCTCTGCTTCTGGTTGATCAAATGGATGTCTATGCGTAACGGCAACACCAGCTACTACAAAAGTCAAAAAGCCAAAAAACTGCGGGATGATATACCAGCCGTCAACTTGCGATTCAACAATGGCACGTAAGTTAAATGAGCCTGTCAGTGCGACCACACCCATCAACGACAAACCCAAAAACACTTCATAACTGATGGTTTGTGCCGCTGAACGTAGGCCGCCCAATAACGAGAATTTGTTGGCAGATGCCCAACCACCGAACATCACTGCATAGACAGCAATACCTGCCATAGCAAAAAAGAACAGAATACCAATATCCCAGTCAGCCACACCAAGCGTTGGCGAGATGGGAATGATGGCAAATGAGGCCAATGCGGTAAACATCGCGACCGCAGGTGCCAATGTAAACATAAACTTATCGGTAAAGTTCGGTGTCCAATCTTCTTTAAAGAAGATTTTGAGCATATCAGCGACCAGCTGCAGTGACCCAAATGGACCCACACGATTTGGACCATAACGATCTTGCCATAAGGCCAACATACGGCGCTCATAGATAATCATCATCGCCGCAACCAATACCACGACTAAGAAGATAACCAGTGACTGCCCAACCAGAAATAAGATAGACCAAGCATCAAAGCTCAGACTCCCAGTCAAAAAGCTTGGCACATCAGGGATAATACGGGTAACTTGCATATTACACCTCCTGTGTGGTGATCGGCGCTGTGTTCATTTGCGCAGTATCATTATTGTTCATCATATCGTTAGCCAGACTGCCCATCATCGTGACTGGTGCATCGACTTTACGTACCGACGCTGGCATTGATGGGTGAATGATACTCACCTGCCCAACTGGGTAACCGATACAACCTTCCGCTAAGTAACCAACAATCTGTACTGGCAAAGTGATTTGTTGCTTATCAATCGCTATCGCCAAGTAATCACCAGCAGCAATATTCCAGTCCTTAGCATCATCCATACCGATACGCCATGCGGCAACAGGTAATTGCTCAGCGACGATTGGACTACGAGATGCCATCATTGAGCTGGCGTAGATATTATAGATAGGTACTAGTTTCGCTTGGCCTTGCTGCATATCAGTCGTCGTCGCAAACATCGCCTCTGGCGCAACATACTGACGAATAGCTAAACGTTCTAAGTGATCAAATAAGCGTACGCCTGGATCACCATTTTTGAGATGACCACCGACCTTGTCTTGGTATTTGTTCCACGCTTGCGGTGAGTTCCAACCTGCCGCGTTGGCAAAAGGAATCATCGAGCTTGGCGTTTCTTTACCACTATAGCCTTCCATTGAGAACGTTAGACCGGTATCTAAATCTTTTGGTTGCATCGGCTCATGGACGGATATCGGGGCACGCATAGCGGTACGACCTGAATAACGACGCGGTTGACGAGCAATTTTCAGACCAGTCATACGGTAAGCAGCATCAGGTGCAGCGCCTTTAATCCCAGCAAGCTTAGGATGCGTGGCAATCAAAGCATTGATAACATCATCTAGCTGCGTCCAATCGACATCACGACCTTCGATGCTGCTATGCACAGCATGCAACCAGCGCCAGCCTTCTTTGATACTACTCATCGGATGGTAATATTCATTGTCATAGACTTGGAAGAAACGCTGCGCACGGCCTTCAGCAGATATCAATGTGCCGTCTGCTTCTGCAAAACTAGCCGCTGGCAATACGATATCGACATCTTTATGCCAATCAAGTAGCTGATGATCCAATGCAATGACCGTCTTATCAGATAATAGCTGAGTCAATTTATTGGCATCGATGGCATCAGTCAGCTGATTTTCAGCGACGATAACCACATCGAAATCAGTTGCTAACAACTCTTCTACTGATTGTCCGCCAAGCATGCAAACACCCATGCTATTAGCATCGGTAACCGTTAAGTAGATACCTGCTTGTGCCTGATATTTGTTGTTTACTTCTTTTAATTCGAGCGGTTCGGCAGGGGCGCGTTCTACGTCATCTTGCGCTTCTGTATCAACACCTGTTTCAGGTTTGTTTGGCTTGGCAGATAAGTCTTGATCTTCTTCAGGTTGATCATTAGCAGACTGCGATTGAGCTTCCACTTTGGCGTTATGCGTTTCAACTTGCTGCTGTTCAGTCGCTTTGATAGCCGAGCGTTTTTGCGTCAATGCTTGAGTAATCTGCGCCGCTGCTTCTATCAATGCGGTAGACGATAAACTGCTACCCGAGATAACCAGTGGCTTGTCTGCTTGAATCAAGTCATAAGCGATTTGCTGAGCCAACGCTTGCATACCGTCAGTCTCAGTACTGGCATCAACATCTTGTTCAGCCGCTTGTGGATCTGCTATTTCTGCTAAATCATCAGCGAAGTTAGCAATCTCATCAGCGACTTTAAAGCCAAGCTTAGTGATATCTTCAGGTGTCGCCACCACACTCACTTTACTGATGTCTTCTAGCTTAGTTTGCGTTACATCGATGACATAGACTGGGCTTAACGCATCTTGGGCAATACGCTTAACCGGTTCAGCAAGCCACGGCTGCGTTTGCAACGCCGCTGCCATTTTCAGGCCTTCATTTTTTGCAGCTTGACGTACTGACAGCGCGACACGTGATGAAGTTTGCGTGATATCTTCACCCAATACCAATACCGCATCATGGCTTTCAATATCTGTCATACTTGGGTTATAAATGCCATCGGTACTCAATACTTCGATGCATTTATTAACCAGCGCTTGCTGCTGATGGTTCAAACCTGTTGAAAACTTATCAAAGCCAACGAGATTTTTTAGCGCAAAGTTGGTCTCTAGACTGGCACGTGGTGAGCCAATACCGATGACTTTTTTATCTTTGATACGTTTGATGGTTTCATCGAGTGCGTAATCGATATTGATTTTGACATGCTTATCATTGATACGTTCAAGCGCTTGCGTTGGACGATCTTCACGATTGACATAGCCATAACCGAAGCGACCACGGTCACACAAGAAATAGCGGTTTACTTCGCCGTTATAGCGGTTTTCGATACGGCGTAATTCACCATAGCGCTCACCTGGTGAGATATTACAGCCAGCCGAGCAGCCATGACAGATGCTTGGCGCATACTGCATGTCCCATTTACGGTTATAACGTTCAGAATGTGTTTTGTCAGTAAATACACCGGTTGGGCAGACTTCGGTTAAGTTGCCTGAGAATTCGCTTTCAAACTGACCATCTTTATCGCGGCCAAAATAGACGCGGTTGTTTGAGCCATAAACACCCAAATCTTCGCCGCCTGCGTAGTCTTTATAAAAACGGACACAGCGATAGCAAGCGATACAGCGGTTCATCTCATGGGCGATGAATGGGCCAAGCTCTTGGTTATGATGCGTGCGTTTGGTAAAGCGATAACGACGACGGCTATGACCTGACATATAGGTCATGTCTTGCAAATGGCAATGCCCACCCTCTTCACAGGTTGGACAGTCATGTGGATGGTTGGTCATTAGTAACTCAACCATCGACTTGCGAAATGCTTTGGCTTCATCATCAGTGACCGAGATGTACATGTCATCGCCAGGGGCGACCATACATGACATCACGAGACGACCGCGACCTGCTTCCATATCTTCTTTGTTTTGAAATTGCTTGACCGCGCACTGACGGCACGAGCCTACTGACCCGAGGGCTGGATGATAACAAAAATACGGCACATCAATGCCGAGTGATAAACAGGCTTGTAACAAGTTATCCGCGCTATCTACTTCGACAGTGGTTCCATCAATATGTATGACTGCCATGCCGCTCTCCTTATTTCACTACTGGCTGTTGATTGGCTGCAGCATCAATGATATCTACACCAACCGCCTGAGTGATTTTTTTATCAAACTCTGGACGGAAATATTTAATTGCACTCATTAATGGCTCCATCGCACCTGGGGCATGCGCACAGAATGTTTTACCAATCCATAAGTCACGCGTGAGGCCTTCTAGTTTTTCTACATCGCCTACTTGCCCTTCGCCATCGTTGATAGCGGTAAGCAGCTTGACGCCCCACGGTAGACCATCACGGCATGGTGTACACCAACCGCATGATTCACGTTGAAAGAAAATTTCGAGATTGCGAACGAGTGGCACCATATCTTGTGCTTCATCCACCACCATAATCAGCCCAGTACCCATACGGCTACCTGCTTTTTGAATGGTATCAAAATCCACCACCACATCTAAATGCTCAGTGGTTAGAAAGTCAGTAGAAGCACCGCCGGGTAGCCAAGCTTTGAGGGTTTTGCCATCGATCATACCACCCGCTAAATCTTCAATGATTTCGCGTGCCGTATAACCAAACGGTAACTCCCACAGACCTGGGTCATTGACTAAGCCTGAACAACCAAACAGTTTGGTGCCTGGAGTCTGGCTCTTGCCTTTGATAGTAGATAACGACTGATACCATTCAACGCCATGGTTTAAGATGGCTGGCATATTGCATAAAGTCTCAACATTGTTGACAACCGTTGGACGACCCCATGCACCAGAGATTTGCGGGAAAGGCGGTTTGGTACGTGGGTTAGCACGGCGACCTTCCAAGCAATTAATCAGTGCGGTTTCTTCACCACATATATAGCGTCCAGCGCCAGTATGTACATGCAAATTAAAGCTAAAATCTGAGCCTAAAATATTCTTGCCCATTAGATTGTTGGCCAAGCATTCTTCGATAGCAGCGACCAAACGCTGGGCGGCTAAAATGTACTCACCGCGGATAAAAATATAACCGTCAGTTGCACCAATCGCATGAGCGGTAATCAACATACCTTCAATCAGCTGAAACGGTAGGCGTTCCATCAATAGACGGTCTTTAAAGGTACCCGGCTCCATCTCATCAGCATTACAAATGAGATAACGCGGTAAACCATCTGGCGGTGACATAAATGTCCACTTCAAACCAGCATTAAAACCTGCACCGCCGCGGCCTCTGACGTTGGCAGCTTTGATCATATTGCCGACTTCTTTAGGCGATTGACTCAAAGCCTGCTTTAAACCAGTGAAACCTTTTAGAGATTCGTAGGTGGCCAAATCAAGCACTGCATCATGATGCGCTAGACGCCACGTTAACGGCTTGGTTTCGCTAGTCGCGGTGGCTTTATCACCGTAAATTGGAATGCGTTGCTCGTTAAGCTGGCTTGGTGCTTTTCCTTGGCTACGTTGAGCAATTTGCTCTGAAAGCGTTAATCTCATGCGTATAGCTCCAATAATTGCGTTACCTCTTCAGGCTGGACAGGACCATACGTGTCTTCGTCAATCAACACAGCAGGACCCTTGTCACAGTTACCCAAGCAGCAAATTGGCAATAGCGTAAAACGACCATCAGCAGTAGTCTGGCCGTACTCAATACCCAGCTGCGATCTAATTTCAGCCGATAACGCCTCATAACCTGTCAAAAAACAAGCTACTGAATCACAAATAAGGATGACATGGCGACCAACAGGCTGACGATAAATACGGTTGAAGAACGTCGCAACGCCGTCCATATCTGACATCGGAATGTCTAGAATATTGGCAATGGCATTCACTTGTGCATCATCGACCCAACCGTTACGTTTCTGCACAATTTTTAGCGCGTCTAACGAAGCAGCACGGGCTTGCGGGTAATGGTGCATAAACTCATGAATAGCCGCAATTTCCTCGCTAGTGAGGATGCTTGCCACATCTACTTTTGGCATTTTGTCGGAAACAATTTTCATAGTCTTCTATCTGTCCTCACTCATCACGCTTTATCAGCTAATAGCGACAGTCTTACGAGTGTCGCTACATGGCAAGATATCAGCATTTTGGTGTGCCATTTGGCAATGATATATTGATAAACGTATTTCTTTAATAACGATAATTTTCTGATCAAAGCATCAACGATCAAAGTATTAGCGATCACAATCGGCCATCACAATATCAATCGATGCCAAATACATAATGGCATCAGAGACGAGCGAACCATTAATCACCGATGGCATCTGCTGCAAATGCGCAAATGTCGGCGTACGGATACGGGTACGATAGCTCATCGTTGCCTTATCTGAGGTGATGTAATAGCTGTTCAAACCTTTGGTCGCTTCTACAATCGTCGTACACTCACCCGCTGGCATCACAGGACCCCAAGATACTGAGATAAAGTGATTAATCAATGTCTCAATATCGTTCAAGGTACGGTCTTTCGGCGGTGGTACTGCTAGTGGATGATCTGCTTTATAAGGGCCTTGTGGCATGTTATCCATGCACTGGCGAATAATACGTAAAGACTGACGCATCTCTTCGACTTTTACCATACAGCGATCATAAGCATCACCGTTGTAACCGACTGGCACTTCAAAGTCGTAATTCTCATAGCCCATGTATGGACGTGCTTTACGCAGATCAAAGTCAACGCCTGTCGCTCGCAGACCTGCACCCGTAACGCCCCAAGCCAATGCTTGCTTGGCATTATACTGAGCAACCCCTTGAGTACGGCCTTTGAGCACACTGTTTTGCAATGCCGCTTTGACATACTCATCCAAACGTTTTGGCATCCAATCTAGGAACTCACGAACAAGTCGCTGCCATCCACGTGGTAGATCAGCAGCAGTACCGCCGATACGGAACCAAGCAGGATGCATACGATAGCCAGTCACGGCTTCGATGACGTCATAAGCTTTTTGGCGATCGGTAAACATATAGAATACAGGGGTCATACCGCCCGCATCCTGAATGAAAGTACCGACGAATAGTAAGTTATTGGTAATACGGAAAAACTCGCTCATCATCACGCGGATGGTCTCAGCGCGTGGTGGAATGGTAATCCCAGCAAGCTTTTCGACCGACATGATGTACGGCAGCTCATTCATCACACCGCCAAGATAATCAATACGGTCGGTATAAGGAATAAATGAGTGCCAAGTTTGACGCTCAGCCATCTTTTCTGCACCGCGATGGTGATAGCCGATATCAGGTATACAATCGACGACTTCTTCGCCATCAAGCTGTAGCACCAAACGGAACGCACCGTGAGCAGAGGGATGGTTAGGACCGATGTTCAAGAACATAAAGTCTTCATCGCGACCTGAACGCTTCATGCCCCATTCTTCTGGGACAAAACGCAGGTTCTCTTGCTCGTATTGTTGCTTGGCGGTATTCAAGAAATACGGGGTAAATTCAGTCGCACGTGCATGATACTCTTTACGCAGTGGATGACCTTCCCAGTATTTTGGCAATAAGATACGGGTCAAATGCGGATGACCTGTAAAGACAATACCGAACATATCCCATACTTCACGCTCATACCAGTTGGCATTTGGCCAAATCTGCGTAGCGCTCGGTACATTGACGTCGTCTTCGCTCAGCGCGACCTTGATACGTACGTCACTATTACGCTCAAGTGACATTAGGTGATAAAACACCGTAAAGTCACTGTCAGGCAAACCCGCGCGATGTTGGCGTAAACGCTCATCTATCGCTGACAAGTCAAATAGCATGACGTATGGCTGGGGCAATTTACGCAGGAATAAGAGAACATCGAGCAAATCCGCACGCGCGACCCACACTGTTGGAATCTCATCCACAGTATGCTGCACGACGAACTTACCGGCATACTTCTGCTCCAGCTCTATGATAACGGCTGGGACAGGTTTAATATTAGGATCTGTATTTTCGACTACCGTGACCATGAATGATGTATTCCTTCATTAATCATAACTGAGCTATGTTATTCATAACCGAACTATGTCAACCATAAACGAACTATGATGAGCGCATAAAATATTGAGGTTGTTGCTATCGCCATAAACCTAAACGTATGAAGCTAAATACTGTCTGGGCTACGCAAGTTTTTAACCGCGATGCGATCTGCTTGCTTACGATCACGCTCAGGCGTCATTTGTGGCTGATAGATACCTTGTTCATTGACATGAATACCCAGCGGACGACGCTCTTTGGTGATAGATTCTTGCAATAACATCAAACCTTGAATCAAGGCTTCTGGACGTGGCGGGCAACCTGGCACATAGACATCGACTGGAATGATTTTATCTACGCCTTGTACCACAGAGTAGATATCATACATACCACCAGAGTTGGCACAGGCACCCATTGAGATGACCCATTTCGGCTCAAGCATTTGCTCATATAGACGCTGAATAACAGGCGCCATTTTGACAAAACAAGTACCGGCAACGATCATGACATCTGCTTGACGAGGCGAGGCACGAATAACCTCTGCCCCAAATCGTGATAAATCATGAACGGCTGTTAAGGTAGTGGCATATTCGACGTAGCAGCAAGACGTACCAAAGTTAAATGGCCATAGTGAGTGCTTGCGCCCCCAGTTTGCTGTCGAATGGACGAGGTCTTCGAGACGACCCATAAAGACGTTTTTATTAACTTCGTCTTCGATAGGGTCATTGACCGTTTGACTGGTCTGTGCAGGATAGGTATCTGCATCAGGGTTGGCTTTTGTTAATGTGTATTTCATAACATACAACCTTCATATTAGGCTTGGCGTGGCAATCATCTTGCTCGCGCTGTCGCCATAACTTTTATGATAAATAAGTGGCTAGTCATCAGCGATCATTGATACAAATAGACTGACGTCTTTATATCTTACTACTGGTCTTTGAAACTCTATGAGCTGAGCATCAATTGGTATTAACGCTCAGTTTTGTCTTGCTTAGCAGACGTCGCAAAATCCACAGACGTCACATTACCTGTGGTATTGATATGATCGATGTTTTGTAGATGACGGCGATTGGTCTCGATATTGTTTGAGACATTGATTTGACCAGATGACTGTGCTGGTACTTTACCCGTAGGGTCAACCATGAGCTCGTGAGCACCATCGAATTTGGTGATATCTGCTAAGTTAAAACCAGCAGGCGCCGCATATAAACGTGCTTTTTTGCGTAGCTTGTCAGCAGGTGCCCAGTTCATCGCACCCAAACTCAGCTCATAAATCAAACCGATAATCAGAATAACGATAAAGGTGCCAGCAGCGGCAAAACCAAGCCAGCCAGCCTCACGCACAGAGACGGCATAGGCGTATAGATATAGCGCCTCTAAATCGAAGATGACGAAGAAAATCGCGACCAAATAAAATTTGGCAGACAAACGAATACGGGCGTTGCCAGATCCGACAACACCCGCTTCAAATATCTCTTCTTTTTGTGAGCCTTGAGAGCGACCGCCAAGTAAGCGCGGTACGACCAGCATAAAGACAACTAGCCCAATGGCGGCTAAAATAAAAGCAATGGCTGACCAATTAAAAGCAGACATGATAATACGTGCTCCTCACCCAATCGAGTGTCAAGCGCAGCGCAAGCACTGACCTACTAAGGACGTGTTGCAACTGGCATAACGCAGACGAAAACACAAAGCAACTATTCCCCAGTCACTGTGTTTAAGTAACTGTCATTGAGTCACATGTTAGGTATTTTGCTGGTAACAACCAATTATCAAGTGTATTGACGACGATGTCAGACGTGACCAACTGTAGAGATTCCGGTATGCGCGCGGATAAAGGCTGGTCGCCCAACGCATCTTCTAACAACGTAAGATCAACGTATTAAATCAATATCATATCTGACTGCTTACTTAATTGATTTAATAGCTCATTACACGTGGCCAATAGAGACAAGACAACTGGCATAAATTATTTACGTACTATACGCATATCAGTGCCTAAAAGCTAGTTTTTAACTGTATTGAACGGTCACTTTCTGTGCAAAAAAGAGGTGTTTTTTTTACTATGAATTATGATATAGACCTTACCTTATATTAACCCCAAATCCATGCTTTTGGCTACGAGCAAACACTGCCACGACGTTTAGCAAAAACCAAGTGCCCAAATATCCCTTTTTCAGTGCCCAAGTCCTCCCCTAAAGTGACCATTTTTGCTTTATAATGACCCACCAGATTTTTATGATATCTCATCATTAAACCTTACTATTTTTATAATAAAGATTATTAACATATCGCGACGATACAAGTTTTGATAATGTGCGCCTTTTGATAGTGCGCGCCGCATTCATCTACTTGTGTTATATCAGCGCCACCCTTTTTTTGCTTTTGTCTTACAGGTCACGTTATGAGTCAACTTAATCCCAAACAAACCGAGGCCATGCTCTACGTATCAGGTCCCCTACTGGTGCTCGCAGGTGCAGGCTCCGGTAAGACATCCGTAATTACCCGAAAGATTGCTTACCTGATTGAAGAGTGTGATATGCCAGCTGAGCGTATCACTGCCGTGACCTTTACCAATAAAGCGGCACGTGAGATGAAAGCGCGGGTTAGCAAACTGCTACCCAGTGAAAAAATGCGCGGACTGACGGTATCGACCTTTCACCAATTTGGGCTACATTTTTTGCGCTATGAGCTGATTCATACGCCTCTCAAGGGAAACTTCTCCATCATGGACAGCGATGACAGTAAGCGTCTACTGATGGAGCTGATGATGCGTGACAACTTAAGCGGCGCGGAAAGCCGTGAGCTGGTTGGCAAAGCAATCAAGATGATTTCCGACTGGAAAAACGATTTGATTGAGCCTGACAAGGCGATGGAAACGTTAGACGATCCAGAAGACATGATTTTTGCCACATTATATGCGCTTTATGAGCGTAACTTGCGCGCGTATAATGCCGTCGATTTTGATGACTTGATTGTATTGCCCACTAAAATATTGCGCGAAAACAGAGAGCTGCGTGACAAATGGCAAAACCGTATTCGTTATCTGCTCGTCGATGAGTACCAAGACACCAATACCGCCCAGTACGAAATGATTAAAAACTTGGTCGGGCCGCAAGGACGATTCACGGTGGTAGGCGATGACGATCAGTCTATCTATGCGTGGCGCGGTGCCAAACCTGAAAACATGGCGCTGCTCAAAGAAGATTTTCCTAAGCTGAAAATCGTCATGCTTGAGCAAAACTACCGCTCAACCACTCGTATTTTGACCTCAGCTAATGCCGTCATCACCAATAACGAGCATTTATTTGAAAAGAAACTGTGGTCAGATAAAGGCCAAGGCGAAAAAATCCGCATTATCAACTGCCGCAATGATGATGACGAGTCCGAGCGCGTTGCCAAAGAAATCATCACGCACAAGCTGCGCTTTGGCAATGAGTGGGAACAGTATGCCGTGCTATATCGCAGTAACTTTCAGGCGCGGATGTTAGAAGCACAACTGCGTCAGTTGCAAATTCCTTATAAGCTGTCTGGCGGTCAGTCGTTTTTTGCGCGTAGTGAAATCAAAGACATCATGGGCTATCTGCGTCTGATTTTAAACCCTGAAGATGACAGCGCGTTTTTGCGTATTATCAATACACCCAAGCGCGGTATGGGGCCAGCAACGCTCGAAAAGCTTGGGTTATTTGCACAAGAGCACAGCATATCGCTGCTGGCCTCTTGCACCCATGCTGGCCTGACTCATGTATTACCGTCAAAGGCTTATGGTACGATAAAAGAGTTTGGCGAGTTCATTGAGCACTATACGCGTGAGCTGGATCAACATCCTGATCCTGTGCCAATCGTACGCCAAATGATTGATGAGACAGGGTATATTGATTTTGTGCGTAGCGATGCCAAAACGCCGCAACAAGAAAAGAACCGTATTGATAATATCGATATGCTGTATACCAGTATTCAATCGCTCATTAATCGCGCTGAAGAAGACGAAGATCGCACGATTGATACCATCATTCGTAAGCTGGTATTGCTAGATATGCTCGAGCAACAGCAAGAAGAAGAGAATACCAATAAAGTCAATCTGATGACCTTGCATGCGGCAAAAGGCTTGGAGTTTGATTTTGTTTATATTATGGGGCTTGAGGAAGAGATGCTACCGCATCGTAACTCTATCATGAGCGAGACAGTCGAAGAAGAGCGACGCCTGATGTACGTGGGCATCACCCGTGCGCGTCGTGAGCTGACATTGACCCTCGCAACCCAGCGCCGTGCAGGTGGTCAAATGCGTGTCACCTCAGAGTCAAGATTTTTGGATGAGTTACCTGAGGAACATATCGATTGGCCTGCTAAGGCCAAAAAGAAAAAAGCGACCAAAGATCCTGAAGCCGTCGCTGATGAGTATCTGGCCAATATTCGGGCGCTGCTAAGTAAGCGCTAACGATATAGCACTGATGGCTACAAAGAAGTATCCGCTGAGCGGGCAACCACTCAGCCGATCAATCGTTGCTACGATTTATATTTTATAAGAAACTTGGAATTTTTATGTCTACCTCCACGCCCAATCAGGAACGACCATCTGTGCTACCAGGAGAGTATAATCCGGCTGAATATAATGCCGAGTATAAACTGCTGTACTTGCAGGGCTTGGTTGCTGATAAAGCCTATGAGGCCATTACTGAGTTTTTAGAAAAGCAGTCAGAATACGAGATTGCCAACCTATTAGAGTCTTTCCCGACTCAAAACCGCTTACTGATTTGGGAGCAAGTACCAGAGAATCTCAAGGGTGAGGTGCTGGCTGAGCTAGATGTCGATACCCGCCAGCCATTGATGGAGAATATCTCCTCTCAAGAGATTTCTTTATTTACCCAAGATCTCGATGCTCAAGATATCTCTGAGATTTTGGATACCGTGACTGAGAGCGTCCGTACCTCTGTCATGGCAACACTAGACGAAGAGACCCGCGTTCAGGTTAATAAGCTCGATACTTATGAAGATTGGGAAGTGGGCAGTTATATGGATCCCGATATCATCCAAATAAGGGATGACATCCATCTGGCTGAGGTACAAAACTGGCTGCGAGCAAATGATGATTTACTCGATGACGAGAGCCAAGAGCTGCTAGTCGTCGATCAAAGCCAGCAACTACTCGGTCTATTGAGTCTGGTAGATTTGATTAAACATAAGCAAAGTACTTTAGTGTCAGAGCTGATTGACACCGCCATCACGATCAATGATCGCTTAGACATCCAAGATGCGGCGGCGATTTTTCGTTCAGAAGATATTCGCTTTGCCCCTGTTATCAATAGCCATGGCGAGCTGGTCGGTCAGCTAAATGGCGAGGATATCATGGAAATTATCCAAGACGATGTCGACAGCACCATGAAAAACTTAGCTGGTGTCAGTCAAGATGAAGAACTGTTTGCGCCTATCTTAACCAGTGCCAAAAGCCGTAGTGTTTGGTTGGGTATCAATTTATGTACCGCGCTGTTGGCCGCAGCAGTGATTGGGCAGTTTGAAGAAGTACTAGCACAAGTCGTGGCACTAGCGATATTGATGCCAGTAGTCGCTAGTATGGGCGGTATTGCCGGTTCCCAAACACTGACAGTCGTCATCCGCGGAATGGCGATGGGTCAAATTGGTGGTTCTAACCGCGTCTGGCTTTTGAATAAAGAGCTGTGGGTAGGCGCAATCAACGGTATCATTTGGGCGATAATTATGGCGTTTATTGCTCAGTTATGGTTTCATGACATTAAGATCAGCGCCGTGATTGGCTTTGCCATTGCCATCAACATGACAGCAGCTAATGTCTCTGGTATCAGCATACCGCTGATGCTAAAGCGCATGAATATCGACCCTGCCCTATCTGCTTCGGTTATCTTAACGACCGTGACGGACATTGTCGGCTTTATGTCGTTTTTGGGCTTAGCCAGCGTATTAATACTATAATAAAATACTGAATTTTTGAATATTTTCGTTTATAAAACCATCAAACAAATCGTTAAGTGAGTGTGTTATGCAAGCTGTACAAGTGAAAGTTATCAACCCAAAAATTATCGAAGATAAAGCGTTTTCTTTACCGACTCGTGCCACCGATGGCAGTGCGGGTATCGACTTGCGCGCTTGCATTGATGAGCCTTTAACCATCAAGGCAGGTGAAACACACTTAATCGGTACAGGTCTCGCCGTTTATATCCAAGACCCTAATTATGCAGGTATGATTTTGCCGCGCTCAGGTCTCGGTCATAAGCACGGTATTGTCTTAGGGAACTTGGTTGGGCTGATTGATGCAGATTATCAAGGTGAGCTGATGGTCAGTATTTGGAATCGCAGTGGGGACGACTTTGTGCTTAATCCAAGTGATCGTATGGCACAGTATATCGTCGTACCTGTTGCCCGTCCTGAGTTTTCAGTGGTAACAGAATTCAGTGATGAAAGCGTACGCGGTACGGGCGGGTTTGGACATTCAGGTCGTCAGTAACAAGTAAGCCATATTGATTGACCGTTTTCATGGTTGTTAACTCTCACGATAATAACCATCACAATAATAGCTGTGATAATAGTAACCACGATAATAAGGAGTGTAAACGATGCCATCTTTTGCTACGCAGCAATCCTTATTTCGTGCTTATGATATTCGCGGCTATTATCAGCATTTTACAGACGAGTTTGTACAAGCATTGGGCCATGCTTTTGGTCGGCTTTATCACTCCCAAAGCAACGGAAAAGCGTCAGTTTTTAATACTTCCATTAATACCCATACAAATATAGGTAAAGAGAACCTGCAAAACGTCGTTACCGTCGTCATCGGTTATGATGCGCGCTGTGGTAGTGAGGCGATTGCACGGACACTGTCTGCCATATTGGTTGGGCATAATATCCGCGTTATACAGCTAGGGTTAGTTACCACACCGATGGTGGCATTTTGGGCAGCACGCTATCATGGTCATGGCATCACGGTCACTGCCAGCCACTCAGCCAAAGACACGCTGGGTATTAAGTGGTTGGTCAGTAATACATCACCGAGCAGCGCTGCAATACAGGCACTCTATCAACAATTGACTGTGAACCATGATTATCACTTTTATCAAAAAATCCAAGGTGAAAACCGAGTTTTTGATTCAGAAATGT
The DNA here is from genome assembly GCF_016106655.1 of Psychrobacter sp. NG27. Taxonomy (NCBI): domain Bacteria; kingdom Pseudomonadati; phylum Pseudomonadota; class Gammaproteobacteria; order Moraxellales; family Moraxellaceae; genus Psychrobacter; species Psychrobacter sp. NG27. The sequence goes on along the minus strand of NZ_JADGIN010000012.1, from coordinate 22,453 downwards.
TAGAGAATAATAACGACACTAAACCATCAAGTTATCTGCTTGATGAACTATCTACCGAGCAAGTCGAAAGTGTCTATATCGACGCTATCGAACGCGTCTTTAACCAGCTCTCTGAAGACCACTGCTCAACCACTATTTATCATCCAAAAAACGCTCGCAAGCTTGATCTGATCGTGGTTATTGACTGCCTGAACGGTGCGACTGGCAGTGTTGCTCAGCGTTTATTTGATCGTTTCTGCAAGCATGTCATCATGCTAAATAGCACGCCAGATGGATGTTTTCCTCTTGGCAGTCCTGACCCAACCGAACCGAATCGCCTAAAAGAGTTACAGCGAGCCGTCATAGCTCATCATGCAGATATCGGTCTCGCCTTCGATGGTGATGGTGACCGTTTGATGGTTGTTGATAATAATGGCAAAGTTGTCATGCCTGATCATCTGCTTTATCTATTGGCACGCATCGCTATCACTGAACGCCCTGAGTCTTTGACCGACTCATTTTTAGCGTCTGAGGTTCTTTTCGATATTAAATGTGCCCATCATTTGCCCAGACTCCTGTCCAATCTTGGTGCGATTCCTATCATTAGTAAGACGGGTAGCAGTTTTATGCGCCAACAGATACGGCATCCTGATAGTCAGATTGTCTTTGCTGGCGAGTTATCAGGGCATTTTATCTTCAATGACCACCGCTTTATTCCTTATGATGATGCGATGTATGCTGCACTACGATTATTGCATTGGTTTGCTTTGTCTGGTGATAACATTGGTAACATGGATAATCTTGACAGTAAGAAATCTCTGTCAGACATTATCCAAAGCTTGCCATCCATGGTCAGTACCGCTGACCATTATTTGCCAATGCCGCCATCCGCGACTACTGACTGCGCTATCATGGAGCAATTGACTAAGTTTTGCCGTTATTTGCAGCAATTAATACCCGTACCGGCGCATCACGATTCGCTTGATAGTGCCAGTCACTCATCAACCGTCATTCAACTGCCAACCATGCAGTGCCCATCGTCAGTCTGCACTTGCGCCTCCGTAAAATCTAGCACCACGCTGGCGCAAGCCCGGCACCTACTACCTAAAGGAACGACTCTTAGCTGTATCGACGGGGTTCGCTTGGATTTTGCCCATGGTTTTGGCGTGCTGCGTCAATCAAACACCAGTAATAGCCTAACCGCTCGCTTCGCTGGCGATAGCATCGACGACCTAAAAGATATTCAAGCCATATTTGCCACTTTATGCCGTCCGTTTAACACAATACTGGCAGATCAGATTATTGCCATAGTTGATGAGTAGTTGACACGTATAGATAGTATGCTTGTAAAAAAATGAAGATATACCAAGCGCGATTAGCAACACTGTACCTATTTATCAATGTTTGACTACCGACCAAAAACAACCCATTTAAAACCGCCCTTTAGGAGTTTGTAATGACGCTTAATTTAGATGATGCCAAAAACACCGCCGAAGTACTCACCACGGCACTGCCCTATATTCAGCGCTTTGTTGATAAATTGATCGTCGTAAAATATGGTGGCAATGCGATGACTGACCCTGAGCTTGAAAGCTCGTTTGCCCGCGATATTGTGTTGCTAAAAACCGTCGGTATACACCCAGTGGTGGTACATGGTGGCGGTCCACAAGTGGACAACCTCTTAAAAGAGCTTGGCCGTCAGTCAAATCGTATCGATGGGATGCGTGTCACAGACAAAAGCACCATGGATATCGTCGAAATGGTTTTGGGTGGCAGCGTCAATAAATCTATTGTCAGCTTGATCAACAAGCATGGTGGTCGTGCGATTGGTCTCACGGGTAAAGACGCCAACTTGATCTTGGCTAAAAAGTTAATGATGGAAAAAATCGGTGAAGATGGTATCGCTGTTCCTATAGATTTAGGGTTTGTCGGCGATGTGGTAAGCGTCAATAAAGACGTGATTAACATGTTGATTGCCTCTGATTTTATCCCAGTCATCGCGCCACTTGGTGTTGATGCCGACGGCAATACCTATAATATCAATGCCGATTTGGTCGCAGGTAAAGTGGCTGAGTTTTTGCAAGCAGAAAAGCTCATGCTGCTCACCAATATAAAAGGGGTATTGGGCCGTGATGGCGAAGTTGTGACTGGACTCACACCAAAGAAAGTCGATAGCCTAATCGAAGATGGTACAATCTCAGGCGGCATGATTCCCAAGATCCAATGCGCGCTCGATGCGGTGCGTAGCGGCGTCAAAAGCGCTGTCATTGTAGATGGTCGCGTCCCTCATGCCACGCTATTGGAAATTTTCACCAATGAAGGGGTTGGTACGCTCATCAGTCGTGAGATAGATTCGTCAGTGAGCTAGTAGAACACGGTCGTAACTGACATAAAAAAGCCCGAACTTGGATACCAAGCTCGGGCTTTTTTATGATTCATGAATGCTTTAATAATCGTTAGTAAGCAAAGCGCTTAATAAGCACAGAACTCAACAGAGCTATGGCTACTGTTGCCATATACCTGCATGTAATGATTGCCTTTATTTTCGGTAAAATAAGAGGTCTCATTATCATAGCGATCAGCATCTAAGCGCCCTTTAGGCCCTGAAACGTATGCGACATTTATTTGGTCATCGCCCACATTACGAATCACTAAGTTTTGCTCAGGTAGCAACCATAAGCGGAACAACTTACCATCTTTGATGTTACCGGTAAAACTGCCGCAATAGCTGTCTTTGGCAAAAGTAATCTTAGTAGATGAGTCAGCGGCTTGGACGCCTGTCACCATCAAAAATGCTGTTGCAAGCGTGGCCATTAATAACAACTTTTTCATAGTCTTATCCCTAACCATTATAAACAAGCAAACTTAATTCCATTCATGAAATCATAGTTTATAACGTGTCAAAGTGATAGCTTTTTTATGAAAAATTTGTATCAAATTCGGCTTCATTGAAACCGCAAAGTAGCACTGGCTGACCTTGGGTTTTATCATCGGATTGACCCTCAACCATCGGACGTTTGATCATACTAGTATTTTCCACGAGTAAATCGATCGCAGCATCCACATTGGCATCTGCCGCTTGCTTTTCATCATCGTCTAGCTTACGCCATGTGGTACCACGCTTGTTGAGCACTTTATCAATTCCTAGCTCATTCACCCAGCGCTGGATACTCTCTTTGTCGATGCCTTGTTTTTTATAATCATGAAACTCGTAGCTGACGTTTAGCGCGTCAAGCTTAGTAAATGCTTTTTTCATGGTGCTACAAGATTTGATACCGTAAATAGTGATGGTCATAGAAACTCCTCATGAATGTTCATTGATCTGTTTATTATACCCAAGGATGATGAGATGTAGACAACCCATCCCTCTAAAGTCACTTTTAATCCATAAACCTCATGAGCAAATACATCATATCGTCGCAATTTTTGCCAAATTACGCTATGCTATGGCATTGTCAAATTCCCCCTATTTTTATTAGTATCAACCAATTTTGAGCCGACTATGAGCAACGCCGTGACAGCAGACCAAACAGAAAAAAACTATTACAACCCACAAGCGATAGAAGCCGCGCAGCAAGCCAAATGGGCAGATGATAAGCGCTTTGAAGTGGGCAATGAGCCAAGCGATAAACCAAGTCGTTACATGCTGTCTATGTTTCCGTACCCAAGCGGCAAGCTGCATATGGGTCACGTGCGCAACTATACAATCTCTGATGTACTGAGCCGTTACTATCGCCTTAAAGGTTTTGAGGTTATGCAGCCAATGGGCTGGGATGGTTTTGGTTTGCCAGCAGAAAACGCGGCGATTGCCAATCAAACCCCGCCTGCGGCATGGACGTTTGCCAATATTGACAACATGCGTGCGCAGCTCAAACTGCTCGGCCTATCCATTGACTGGTCGCGTGAGTTTGCTACTTGTAGCCCTGAGTATTATCAGTGGGAGCAGTGGTTATTTTTACAGCTGTACAAAAAAGGTTTGGTCTACAAAAAACTCTCTACCGTCAACTGGGATCCGATTGACAACACCGTACTAGCCAACGAGCAAGTCATCGACGGCAAAGGCTGGCGTAGTGGCGCTGCAGTTGAGAAGCGCGATATCCCGATGTACTACTTCAACATCACTGATTATGCGGACGAATTGCTTGATGACTTGGACCAGTTAGAGGGTCATTGGCCGTCTGAAGTATTGACCATGCAGCGCAACTGGATCGGTCGTAGCGCGGGTATGGAAGTACACTTCCCTTATGAGCTGTCTGGCGAGACCAACACATTAGATGTGTTCACAACCCGTCCTGATACCTTGATGGGCGTGACTTATGTTGCGGTTGCAGCAGAACATCCACTCGCACAGTATGCCTCAGAGAATGATGAAGCGATTGCTGAGTTTTGTGCCCTTTGCAAAAAAGGCTCAGTGGCTGAAGCAGATATGGCCAAAGCCGAAAAAATCGGTATGGACACTGGCCTGACTGTGACGCATCCACTGACTGGCAAAGAAGTGCCGGTGTGGGTTGCCAACTATGTGCTCATGAGCTACGGCTCAGGTGCGGTCATGGCAGTGCCTGCACATGATGAGCGTGATTATGAGTTTGCTAATAAATACAACCTACCGATTAAGCAAGTCATCACTGTGCCTGAAGGTTATTTTGATAATGAAGAAGCAGATGCTAAGGCCAACAATACCGTCGCCAACCTTGCCTATACCGAACGTAATACCTTGGTCAATTCAGGTGAATTCGATGGTCTAGACTTTGAGCAAGCGTTTGAGGCGATGCTAGCCAAGCTTGAGCCAAAAGAGTTGGCCAAGAAAAAAATCCAATATCGCCTACGTGACTGGGGTGTTTCTCGCCAGCGCTATTGGGGCTGCCCAATCCCAATGATCAACTGTGAGCATTGCGGTACAGTACCTGTCGAGGAGCAAGACCTGCCAGTCATATTGCCAACGGATGTCGTACCAGATGGTCGTGGCAATCCACTCAAAAACATACCTGAGTTTGTCAATACCACTTGCCCTAAATGTGGCAACCCTGCTGAGCGCGAGACCGATACCTTTGATACTTTCGTTGAGTCAAGCTGGTATTACGCCCGCTTTGCTAGCCCAAATGATGCGCAAAACATGGTTAATAAGTCTGCTGCCAATAAGTGGCTGCCGGTTGATCAATATGTTGGCGGTGTAGAGCACGCCGTAATGCACTTATTATATGCACGCTTCTTCCATAAGCTGATGCGTGACGAATCACTCGTATCAGGGGATGAGCCGTTTGCCAACTTGATGACCCAAGGCATGGTACTCGCAGGTACTTTTTATCGCGTCAACGCAGATGGTAGTACGACCTACTACTTTGCTGAAGATATCGATATTGATTTCGATGAGCGTGGCCAACCAATCAAAGCCCTCCTAAAATCTGATGGGCAGCCTGTGACGATTGGCAAAATCGAAAAAATGTCTAAATCAAAAAACAATGGCGTCGATCCACAAATTACCATTGATAAGTATGGTGCGGACACCGTTCGTCTGTATACGCTATTTACCGCGCCTGCCGATCAAACGCTTGAGTGGTCAGATGATGCGCTAAAAGGCCCATACAACTTTGTGAAAAAAGTATGGCGTATTGCAAACGACCATATGCAAGCATTAACGGCCGCCAATATCAGCAGTGATACGCTCAACAGTGCAACCTTAAACACAGAAGGATTGAGTACCGCTGCCAAAAACTTGCGCCGTAAGACTCATGAAACGATTGCCAAGATTGACAGCGATTTAGGCGACCGTTTGGCACTGAATACGCCTGTGTCTAGTTTGATGGAACTTGCAAACGAGCTGACGGGCTTTAATGCCAGTAGTGAGCAAGAGCTACACATCAAACACGAAGCGCTCACCAACTTATTAATCATGCTATCGGTCTATGCCCCGCACGTCGGCGAGCATCTACTTGAGCAGCTAGGGCTTGATACCTTAACCCTAAACTATCCAGCCGTTGATGACAGTGCGCTCGTACAAGACACCATCACGATGGTGGTGCAGGTCAATGGTAAAATGCGTGGTAAAATGGATGTCGCACCGAACAGCGATCCTGAGCAGTTAAAAGAACAAGCTCGCACGATGGAAAGCGTGGCAAAATTCATCACAGGCGAGATCAAAAAAGAAATCGTTGTGCCCAACAAGCTCGTCAATATCGTGGTTGCAGGCTAAGGTTAAGCTAAGACTTTTAGGCTTAGGCAACTAAGCCTTTTTATCATATGAGGATAGCGTTATGTCGTACAAGCATCGAGCTGGGCCATCAGATCAAGCAACCCCTAACGCACCAAGTATGGCTGCGCGAAAGTCTGGTGCAAAAAAAATCGCGGCCGTGTTGCTAGCAGGATTGCCAATGTTTGCGGTAGTAGGTGCAGCAGCGACGCTGAGCGGTTGCGGCTTTCATCTACGCGGTTATGACGCGCCTATGTTACTTGATGTCAATAGAACCGCTGTAATTATCGAGGACAACCGCACCTCATTTCCTCTGAAACTGCCTTTGACGAAGCGTCTTGAAACCTTGGGCGTTGATGTTATTGACAATATGAGCTCAGATGAGGTGACCCGCAATAATCAGCAAATCGGCCCTGACACCATTGCAGCAATTGATATCAGCAATATGCGTTTTAAACGTTATGAGCTGGTTGGGGTATTGACAGAGATTCGTCTGGTACTGTCCGCCGATGTCAGCTATCAAGTCATGGAAAATGGCAAACTGGTGACTCTGACCAATCCCATCCAAGTGGATCGTAGTTACCAATACAATGAAGCATCGGTCAGTACCGATGATCAGCAAGGCGATCAAACGCGTGACTGGCTATATGACACGCTAGCCCGCCGTATCACTGATCAATATGTCGCTCTGTCTCTGCCTAAAGTCCCCTCAAAAAATGCCAAGATACCTGTGCAAACAGGCAAAGGATCCGCATCAACGGCGGTGGTGTTACCAACACCTTAACCTTTTGTCTTCTAGACATTTACTATTTATCATCATCAATCTGTGCGCCACCACCTTATGCAAGATACCTTTATAAAAGCCTATCCAAAACTACTCCAACCCTCGGTTGGCGTAGCAGGGCTGTGGCTGGCGCATGGTGATGAGCCACTGCTGAGTCAATGGCTGATGGATGCGCTACGACCGCACTGGCGCGCGCAAAATTACGCCATCAAACGCATAGAGCTGGTTTCCGTCAAGAGCTGGCAAGAAGTATTATCAGAGCTTGGCAGTCAGTCTTTATTCGATGATGCCAGCGCTTTAATCGTGACGGGCAATCATAAACCTGACAAAGCGGTTACCGCGGAGTTAGAGCGCTTTGCCATTGAGGCACAAGCCGGTACGCATAGTCACAGTCTATTGTGGCTCACGCCTAAGCAGGATAAACGCAGCCAAAGCAGTAAGTGGTTTGCCCCTTTTTCGCAATATGGTAATGTTATTGATTGCAATCTTTACAATGAGCAGCAGCGACAGCAGTTATTACAGATACAGGCACAGCAGTTTGGGTTACGACTGTCTCAAGAAGCGTGGCAGCTCCTGATGTCACATACGGAGCACCATTTATTAAGTGCTTATCAAACGCTTTGGCGTCTGTCCTATCTGTTTGCACCGCAGTTATTTACAGACGACACCAAACCTACTAGCAATGATACACAGCCTACAAGCACCGTGGCGCTAGATATCGCAGATCTGCAAGCAGCACTGGTCAGTGATGCTCACTTTAGCGTGTTTGACTTGTCTGATGCGATGCTCGCTGGCAATAGTGCACAAGTCGCTAAAATCATGTTTCAGTTAAAGTCGACCGACGAACCCACCACTCTAGTGCTATGGGCCATCAGCAAAGACATGCGTCAAATTATACAATTGATGGATGGACAAGACCCGCAAGCACTCGGTATTTGGCGTAGTAAGCAAGGGTTATATCAACAAGCATGCCGCCGTCAATCAAAAGAACAAACGAGCGAATGGCCTGCCCTGCTTTACCGCTGTGACCAAGCTATCAAAGGACTTATTCGCCAGCCAGCATGGGAGCTATTACTACAAGCAGCATTGGAGCTCGCAGGTAAGCGTTTATTTGCCATGCGCTAAGGCTCGCCTGTCACCAACTTTTATTGTTTCTCTTATTAACAAGTTATCCATCTCTTCTCTTGTTGATCTATACGTTTTTCTTACTGGTTTATACATTTAAACGCTATAAATCCAGATCCTACCACCCTATTTTGTTCTCCTATAATCTCCGTTTTATTGATTTTTAGTAAGCATTTCTTTTCTGTACCTATCTCTATTCTTGGCTACCTTAACCTTTCGTAAACTAATTAACATTCCCTTTTGTATATGAAGGCTCTACTATATCTACACTTGATTTAATTGTAATTGGATTGTTGTCATGCGCAAAATAAGCAAAAAGTCTGCTATTAAATGGGGTGTCATCACCTTAATTATCGTAGCATTAGAGGCTTTAGCCTATACTTTTTTAAAACCAGAAGAAACCACACCTAATTATTTAACCGCAACCGTTGAAGTTGGTGATATTGAAAACAATGTCATGGCATCCGGTAAAGTAAAAGCGTTGAATACCGTCGATGTAGGGGCACAGGTATCTGGTGAAGTAAAACGCCTGTACGTTGAAGTCGGTGACGAAGTCAAACAAGGCGATTTGATTGCACAGATTGATCAAGTGACTCAGAAGAACAGCCTGAGCAATGAACAAGCCAGTCTTGAACAGAGCGAAGCCGCGCTACAAAGTGCCCAAGCAGAATCGTTAAGCAAACAAGCCAGTCTAAAAAGTGCCTATGCCGATCTTGCCAGCCGTCAGTCTGAGCTAAAGCAAGCCCAGTCTGATTTTGCGCGTTTGCAAGACTTAGTCGCTATCGACGCTATCTCGCAGCAAGAATACGACACCCAAGCGACCAGTGTCGAGACCGCAAAAGCAGCTGTTGCCAATGCACGTGCAGCTATCGATACAGCAAAAGCCGCGATTGCGACCACCGAAGCCAATATCAACAGCCAACAAGCGGCGTTACGTAAATCACGAACCAACGTCAGTACTGCTGAAGAAGATTTGAGCTATACCACGATTCGCGCCCCGATATCAGGTACTGTCGTTTCTATTACCACTGAGCAAGGCACCACCGTCAACGCCAACCAAACAGCGCCAACACTAGTGACGTTAGCGGATTTATCGACCGTACGTATCAACGCGCAAATCTCCGAAGCTGACGTCATTAACGTCAATGCTGGTATGCCTGCTTATTTCAATATTATTGGTAATCCAGATCAGCAGTATGATGCGACGTTGACTGCTATCGAGCCTGCCCCAGAGCAAATCAGTAGCACCAGCTCAACAGACGCCGCTATCTATTATGTCGGCTACGTAGAAGTACCAAACCCTGACCGCTTGTTCCGAATTGATATGACCGCGCAGATTTATATCATCGTTAACGAAGCCAAAAACGCCCTGTTAGTACCGTCAACAGTGATACAAGAAAAACGCTCTAAAGGTAAAGAAAAAGGCAAAGCAGCCACTGGCAAGTTTGTACGTGTATTAAAAGAGGACGGAACCGTAGAAGAGCGTACTGTAGAAGTCGGTATCGATAACCGAGTAAATGCGCAAATCTTAAGCGGTTTGAAAGAAGGGGAAGAAGTCATCATCAGTGAAGAAAGCGGTAAGAAATCAGGTAGCGGCCGTATCCCTGGTGGACCTCGAATGTAACTTGTTCTTTGACTATGTTGAATAAAAAAGGGCTTGTTAAACATAGCAGCCCTTTCATAACAACACTATAACGCTTATTAGCCTTTATTAAAGACACTGCTATGACTATATCTCAATCTCCTAAACCGTCGACTGAAAATAGCTCTGAAAGTAGCACGGCTCAAACCTTAGGGTCACACACTTCTGCTAACCCTTCAAACAGCTCAGATAATTTAGACAATTTGGATAACTTAAATAACTTAGACAGCTCAGATAACTTAAGTAATCCGGCAAAAACCAATACCGTTAATCACCCTGCACCAGGCAAGCCCATTATGGAGTTGTCTGGCATTATCAGAGAGTTCCCTGCTGGTGAGCAAACTATTCGCGTTTTGCATGATATCAATCTAACTATCAATCAAGGTGAGATGGTCGCCATCATTGGTCAGTCAGGCTCTGGTAAGTCCACCTTGATGAATATCTTAGGTTGTCTAGATCAAGCCACGGCTGGTGATTATAAGATTTATGGTCAATCCGCCCGTAAGCTTGATGCCGATCAGCTGGCCGAACTGCGCCGTGAACACTTTGGTTTTATTTTTCAGCGCTATCATTTGCTTGGGGATATTAGTGCCAAAGACAATGTCGCTGTCCCTGCCGTGTATGCGGGCATGGATACCGAGGCACGCACCAATCGTGCTGAGAAGCTATTAACGGATTTGGGCCTTGGCAATAAGGTAAATAACCGCCCTAATCAGCTCTCAGGTGGACAGCAACAGCGCGTTTCTGTTGCTCGTGCACTGATGAATGGCGGTGACGTTATCTTAGCAGATGAACCAACTGGTGCCCTAGATAGTAAGTCTGGCGAAGATGTCATGGCAATTTTGCATGACCTCAGCGCACAAGGCCATACCATTATCATGGTCACTCATGATCCAAAGCTGGCGGCACAAGCAGAGCGTGTGATCGAGCTAAAAGATGGCTATGTTATCGCTGACTATCAAACTGAGCATTATAAGCACACCGACAAAAAACCAGAGTCTATCCTGGGTGAACATCGTAAAAGTGCCTTTGGTAGCTTTATAGATCGACTACTTGAAGCGTTTAAGATGTCTTTGCTTGCCATGCGCGCGCATAAGATGCGTACCCTACTGACTATGCTCGGCATTATCATCGGTATCGCTGCGGTTGTATCTATCGTAGGTCTTGGACAAGGCTCTCAGCAGCAAATCCTTGCCAATATCAGCTCGTTAGGTACCAATACCATTACCGTCAATGATGGCTACCCTAGAGGCGACCCTAGACGCCGCTATAATGATGACAACTTGACGCCAGAAGACGCAGAAGCGGTCGGCAATCAGCCATATATTATCAGCGTCAGCCCTCAAGTAAATGCCAACTCTAGCGTGCGCTATCGTAGTATACAAGAGGATGCTACCGTCAACGGCGTTGGCGAAGACTATCTAACCGTTACTGGTGAGACGTTGGCATTGGGCCAAGGGTTTGATGCAAAAAGCGTCACATTACGTAGTCAAGATATCATCATCGATGACAATGCTAAGCAGACCTTTTTCTCAGATATTGATAATCCTGTCGGTGAAGTGATACTGGTTGGTAGTGTACCTGGACGCGTGATTGGCGTCCTCGAAGAGAGCGATGGTGGCTTTGGTCCCAGTGTGACGACGCCTACCATTTATATGCCTTATACAACGGTGATGTCGCGTGTCACTGGTAGTACCAATATTGACCGCTTTGTAGCATTGTTAGATGACAGTATCTCTTCTAGCGCCGCAGAGACTGCCATCTCGGACTTGATAGAGAGTCGCCATGGTAAAGATGACTTTGAGCTGCGCAATTCAGACTCTATCCGTCAAACGATCGAATCGACGACAGGCACGATGACCCTGCTTATCTCATCAGTCGCGGTTATTTCATTGATCGTCGGTGGTATTGGGGTGATGAACATTATGCTGGTCTCTGTCACCGAACGTACCAACGAGATTGGCGTACGTATGGCAGTGGGTGCGCGTCAGAGCGATATCATGCAGCAGTTCCTCATTGAGGCCGTTCTGGTCTGTATTTTAGGGGGACTGATTGGCATTGGGCTGGCCTTTGCCATTGGTGAATTAATCAATAGTGTGGGCGGTGATAATTTCAAAGTTATCTATTCGTCGACTTCCATTATTGCCGCTTTTGTGTGCTCGACACTTATTGGCGTGGTATTTGGATTCTTGCCTGCCCGTAATGCCGCCAAATTAGACCCTGTTGAAGCATTGTCTAGGGACTAAAAGCTGTGACTGGCATTTTAAATCAGTATTTATTGCCATCAAACATCCACCAATAAGCCAAATCAGATAAAAAAAGGCATTTTTTTGCATTAATTGCATTTTTTTGGCGCTTCGGGGTTGTATTTGGCTCATTTATATATATAATGTGCTCTCACGTTTAGAGATACAAATTAACTAAACGGGAAAGCAAGCGTCATGCTTAGATTATTGAGTATGGTTTGCAAACATTAGGGCTGTTAGCTCAGTTGGTAGAGCAGTTGACTTTTAATCAATTGGTCCCGCGTTCGAGTCGCGGACAGCCCACCATATTTAGTTTAATCTTTATTAATCGTTCTACCCTATCCGGTAGTAGACTAATAAAGATAAGTTTAAAAGACATCGTTAAGATGTTTAGTTTTAGAAAGTTCTTTAGTTAGAATTTTTTCTTGCAGAGTTAAAAAGCATTGCTTTTTTATATACTCTTCAGGGCTGTTAGCTCAGTTGGTAGAGCAGTTGACTTTTAATCAATTGGTCCCGCGTTCGAGTCGCGGACAGCCCACCATATTTAAAAAGCCCAGTTACTAAGGTAGTAACTGGGCTTTTTTTCGTCTGGGCTTTTTGAACGTGTTTTTTAACTTTGGCTTTTACTTATATTTTATTATGCCTACGTTTAAACAGTCGAAAGTTATCTTTTTTGCGCCATAGCAGTTTATGTCTGATCGTATCTTTGATGGTACGCGGGTGTTTAGGCGCTTGAGCAATGAACCCATCAAACTCTGCCTCACTCATCGCCAGCTCTCGTCCATGTGCCATCATCACCATTGAAGGTTGTAATGCTCTTATTTTTTTTAACGATTGAACATAGTCTTTAGGATAATAGACAGGAAATGGTGCTACAAATTTATGGCGTAATTTAATGATTAAATCAGCGGTATATACTTCGCGACTGGGCAGATGAAACAAAGACAAATCACGATCCGTATGACCTGGCGTCTCTAGTACTTGCCATTCATCAAAATGTGGCACAAGCTCGCCATCTGTGACAGTGATATCTGATTTTAGGCTTGCCGAGTAATATAGGTTTTTGAATGGGCGTCCTTGACGTCTGGCCACATAATATCCTAGATGTATATCTACGAAGTGCATCGTGTGCCCACCAATACCGCTATACCACTGCTTTTTTTTATCCGCTGAGACAATCAGACAGCCAGTCTTTTCTCGAAACTTATTCGCACCGCCTGCATGATCCGGATGCATATGCGTGACTACTACTACTTTTAGGTCGGTGATGGGTCGTTTCAAAGTTGTCTCAATATAGTCAAGCACCATCGGTACATCAGCACGGCAGCAACCATCTAACAGCATTATTTTATCTGGATATACTGCCAGATAACTACTTTGGATATATCCTTCTAAGCGTACAATTTCACATAGACTCATTGGTGTTCCCTACCTCATTCGTCGTTATTATTGTGAGGCTTTTGTTCAGTTTTATAGCCAATCTTTAGTATAGCGCCCGTCACCACAAATAAAATGATTTTGAGTGAACGCTTGTGACTATATACGAAAGTAATCCGGCATACAGAGACAATGCAGCTAATAACGATTAATAAATAACAATTAGCATCTTTATACGTGACTTTTATCCATGATAATTCTCACCTTATTAGTAAAAAGCAAAAACCCAGCGCTTAGGCTGGGTTTAAGAAAACATTTAGTATCTTATTTAGTATTTTGGATAATTCGTAAATTATCTACTTATCGACTATGCAAGATCACGAACCTTTGGCTCACGCTCCCATAGACGAGACTTAGCATTGTTAATAAAGGCATCTAGCTCAGCCAATGGCGTCACAAATTCATCTTTTTCAACTGGGAGTTTACTTAGGATAAATTCATCAGTCGCGCCGCAATATGCGATGGCTTTGCAGTGGTTGTACGCATCATTAAACCAATCTAGTGCTGAGCTGTCTTTTGCTAGCTTCTTGGCCTGCTCAGGCATGATGATACTAACGACAGCATCAAACATCACTGAAGGACCACCAGCGAGACGCTCATCGGCTTGTATACGGGTACCATCATCCAATACCACTTCTTTATTAGGTGCTACAATCTTGACGCTAGCACCCTGCGCTTTGGCAGCATCTTCGAACTTCTTGACTTCACTGCTATTAGAACCTTCCGCGACTAATATACCGATCATACGGCCTTTTAGTGTATCAGGCGTTAGACCAATCGTTTGTACCGCTTTAGAGGTTCCCAAGTCTTGGACAGGTGCAGCCGCATCCGCTGGCTCTGGTAGCTCCATACCCAGTGCCGTTGCTACGCGGTTGGCCAAGTCTTCATCGATATGAATCAAATGGCTCAGCATACGCGTACGTACATGAGCTGTATCTACTTTACCTAGCTCAAACGCATAAGCGGTTGCAATATGTGCTTGCTCGGTTGCTGTCTGGCTACGATAGAACATACGTGGCTGGCTATAATGATCTGCAAAGCTCTCGTCACGCACGCGGCCTTTTACGCCATCATCTAGTTGCTCATGGAATGAGTTGAAACCACGTTTAGCGCTTTCACGAGGACGAGTTGGATCTAAGCTTTGTGGCTCATAAAGCACACGCGTCTTAGGTACCTGCATTTGCATATGACCATCTTGCTGATTGTTAGCAAACGGACATTTCGGTGCATTAATAGGAATCTGGGCAAAGTTTGGCGAGCCTAAACGTGATAGCTGAGTGTCCAAGTAACTGAATAGACGACCTTGTAATAATGGGTCATTACTAAAATCAACACCGGGCGGCAGATGCGATGGGCAGAATGCTACCTGCTCCGTCTCTGCAAAGAAATTATCTGGATAGCGGTTCAATACCATCTTACCGACGACTTTTACTGGTACCAATTCTTCTGGAATCAGTTTGGTCGCATCGAGATGGTCAAACGGGAATTCGTTGGCTTCTTCTTCGGTAAATAACTGTACACCAAACTCCCACTCAGGATAGTCACCGTTGTTGATTGACTCAAACAAGTCGCGGCGATGATAATCAGGATCAGCGCCTGAGATTTTCACTGCCTCATCCCATGTGGTTGACTGTACGCCTAGTACTGGCTTCCAATGGAAACGTACAAAGGTGCTCTTCCCTTCTTTGTTGATTAAGCGATAGCTATGTATACCAAAGCCTTCCATCATACGTAGGCTACGTGGTAGACCACGATCACTCATCAGCCAAATTAAGTTATGCATAGTTTCAGGACTTAATGACACAAAATCCCAAAAGGTATCATGAGCAGAGGCAGCTTGTGGGAAACCGCGATCTGGTTCTGGTTTTACCGCATGAATCAAATCTGGAAACTTCATCGCGTCTTGAATAAAGAAGATTGGCATGTTGTTACCAACGATATCCCAATTGCCTTCTTCTGTATATATTTTCACAGCAAAACCGCGCACATCACGTGGCGTATCTTTTGAGCCTTTGTTACCCGCTACCGTTGAGAAACGCGTAAACAATGGCGTTTGCTTGCCTGTTTGGGTCAATACTTTGGCAGTCGTATATTTTTCTAGTGACTCTGTCAGCTCAAAATAACCGTGTGCTGCGCTACCACGAGCATGGACGATACGCTCAGGGATACGCTCATGGTCAAAATGATTGATTTTTTCACGTAATACAAAATCCTCTAACAGCGTCGGCCCACGTGAGCCTGCTTTTAACGAGTTTTGGTTATCAGCTATAGCCACACCTTGCTGCGTGGTTAATACTTTGGTGTCGTCGCCTGCGCGCTGATGGGTTTCACCACCATTGCCACGTTCAGTGTTCATGTTTTTGGCGGGGTCCGTATGATCGATATTATTATTCATAAAAAGTCCTAGCTAATAGATTGAGAGTGCTCTTTTAAATCACTAAAAGAGTGCCTACACAGGTTTGATATCCTTTGAGATAGTGGTGACTTCATCTGTCATTTATGTGTCTGCGTGTTCAGCATTGCCGATCGTTAAATTGATACCGCACTAAAATTCGTAAAGGAATAATAGGCTTAAGACTTATATTACCCAAAAAATAAGTCAGATATAGTTGCGTATATAGTAAACCTTGTTGATGTTTGGTTAAGGTTTATAGACGCTATAAATTAGCTGCTTTAGATGGCCTTAAATGAGCATAAACGTTAACAATAGAATCTTGTAATGTAGTTATTCTTTAAGGTATGCTTTTTATGAAGTACTAGAGACTATTGATAAATAAATTGGCGTGGTTTTAGCCTTATATTTATCTTTTTTATATTATTGAATTCAAATAGTTCTGATACAAGAAAACCGAGCGCAAGTTATACATTAGTATGGTTAGCGAGGATGACAATGTAGCAGATTTATATGGATTTGACGATGCGACTATTCTTTATATAACTATAAGGCTACCTACCATGTTACCAACTCTAAGCTCCCCGACTAAAAAACCTTATCACTCATTGCTAGTAGGCGCGTCAATGGGTCTAATGGCATTAACGTTCAGTCAAACGGCTGCTGCTATCACGACCAAAAACGTGACCTATACGGTCGATGATAAAGCGTATGAAGGCTATTACGCCAAGGCAGATAAACCAAACGCACCTTTTATCTTATTGATCCATGATTGGGATGGTCTAACTGACTATGAGCGCAAACGTGCTGACATGTTAGCGGCTGAAGGCTACAACGTATTGGCGGCAGACATGTTTGGACAAGGCATTCGCCCCACTTCTATGGAAGAAAACAAACGCCTAACTGGGGAGCTATATGATGATCGTAATAAAATGCGTCGCATATTAGCAGGGGCATTAACGGCAGGACAACTACAAGGCAATGATGTGCGTAAAGGCACGACTATGGGATATTGTTTCGGCGGTACGGTCGCGTTAGAGCTAGCACGTTCAGGCTTTGAGCAAAAAGCCTTTGTACCCTTCCACGGTGCATTCGACATTCCAACCGGTCAAAGCTATGACAAAACTACGGGAGAAATCCTAGTATTCCACGGTTCTGCTGACCAATCTGTCTCGCTAGAGAGCTTTTCGACTTTGGGCAAGACATTAGAAGCAGCCAAGATACCTCACGAAATGGTTACCTATAGCGGCGCGCCACATGCCTTTAGCGTATTTGGCAGCGATAGATATGATGCTCGCGCCGATGAGCGCTCTTGGAAACGCTACTTGGACTTTTTATCAGAAGAATATAAATAACCTAGCAGCACAAGTTGAATAAGTAATAATATAAGCAAACCCAAACAAAAAGACACCTCAATTAAGATCTAATAGTGATCCATTAAGGTGTCTTTTTATTTATTTAGTTTTTGCTGACGCTTTAAAAAATTAGCGCTTCTGAAATACCAATAGTTGATTATTAGCAGGCATTGCATATGTTTTAGAGAGTTGTAGATGGTGAGCATTTGCTAAACTAACGACATCTTCTTTATCGCGAATGCCGCTATCAGGATTACCTGCCCTCAACATCGCATCAAATCGCTGGTTACCCTCACTGGTATAGTTACCATGCTCATTAAAAGGGCCATATACAATCAGCTTACCGTCAACAGGTAGCGCATCGCTAGCTAATGTAAATAACCGCTCCACCAAAGCCCGACTAATGATATGCAAGGTATTGGCCGTAAATATCACATCATAAGGTTTGGCTATATCACTGCTATTTAAATGACCACTATCTAAATGACTACTAACAGGTACTGAGTCATGCCCCAAATCAAACGCTAATGGCGAATATAGATTGGGTGCAGGATAAGCATTGTGCCAAGCAATTATATGACGGTGATTACTAATGACATCGCTGGTTTGCCACTGTAGCTCAGGCAGATTGGGTGTAAAGTAAACACTATGCTGACCTGTCCCAGAGCCAATCTCTAATACATGATTAAAGCCTTGTAGCTCTGTTTGGAGTACTTCTAGAATAGGCTGCTTATTATTTTCACACGCTTGAGAAAACGGCAATGCAGGAATATCTACTTTATTATTTGGATTATCACTATCCATATTATCGTCATGCATCACTATCCTCCCAGGTCGTCTATTATGCTCTCAATATTGATAGCAGTAGATTAACAAGCACTGTCTATGACTGACCTAATGCCCGCCAAACAACTGACTACTAGTAAATACCTGCCTCTACCCCAGCAGCCAACGTCATAGCAAGCTCTTCTACTTGCTCAGCAAAGCTATCTTGCCAATCACCTTGTAGTATCAGCGCCTCTTGAATCCATGACCAGCGTAACCCCGTCGTAATAGTTTTGAGCGCAAGCTTGGTGCCTGTACCATCATGCCCCGCGCGTATATATACCGCAAATGGCATGCCTTGCTTCTTTTCTAGCACGGGATAATAGCAACGATCAAAAAAATCCTTGGTCAGCCCTGCCATATACGCCAGATTCTCAGTCGTGCCTAGCAGTAATGTATCAGCAGCCAACACATCTTCAGGCTGCGTATCCTGCGGTGATTTCAAAATGACGTTGATATCTATATCAGGGTGATTGGCACCCTCGAAAGCCGCCTGCGCCAATTTCTGAGTATTGGGCGACGGCGTATGAGCGACAATGAGTAAAGTCTTAGTAGACATATTAGGCTTCTGTGCCATTGTTAAATACTAGATTTTGAGTAATGGCAGGATCCAAACTATTGCCTACTGGACAAGTCAACGCGGTTTTATAAAATCGCTTTAAGGTACTCTCGTCCAATGCCTTTGAAAAATTAACCACAATATGTATTTCACTTACACGCCTTGGTTTGGCAGCCATAACTTTGGTGACCTCTGCGGTCGTACCTGAGATATCGATATCCATCGCTTCGGCTTTGATACCAATAATTGTTAAGATACAACTGCCCAAACTGGTCGCTAGCAAATCAGTAGGAGAAAAGGCTTCGCCCTTACCATGATTGTCCGTTGGCGCATCAGTGATGATTTTATTATTTGACTGTAGGTGAATGGCTTGGGTGCGTAAATTGCCTTGGTAGGTTACTTTTGAGGTTGTCATGGAATTCTCTTTTATAAGTAATATTGGGTGTTAAAGTACGATTTAATTTTCAATTATTTTGCAAATTAGATAGTAAATACTCAGTGATTCAAAAATTATAAATACTCAATAAACATACGATATTTTAAGTCTGAATCAGGTGCAGGTATATTATAATTGGTAAATACTTGTTCCCATTGAGATACACATCCGAACAGTACTTCCATCAGTCCCTTTACATTGCCATCTGAATTTTGAATGTCAAAGGACACTCTCATAGCTTGCATAATTTCAGTCATTTTTCCATCATCACCTATACCTAATAACATGTGCCCCGAGATTTTAGAATCGACCGAGGAAACAGATGACTTACGTCCTTCAAGCAATTTAAAGTGCTTTGACAAGTTTGCAATTGAACCACAATAATTCAGCCATTCATTTTGAAAGTGAATATTATAAAAATCTGACTTTTCAGCATTATCTAAATTCAAGTATGCAAGACACCAATCTCGAAGGGATAAAGATGTTACACAAAAATTAAAAAAGTGATCTACTTTTTCCTGTATATCTTCGGAAGTCCATGTTCTTTTACCTTCACGTAACAACTTCTCTAATAGATCCTTAGGTTCTTTGTATTCTTTTAATATGGACATTATTACTCTTAAGGTAGAATTATATAATTAATTTATATACAAATTTTCAAGTATATAATTTTTAAATAAATCTTCGCTAGCCCTTAAATATCTGTCGAAACTGAAAATTCTCTGAGCACACTCGATCCGGCAGCTTTATGTATAGCTTCATTAGCACTGCCACCGCCTATCAATTAGGGTTTGGCTACATTTACTATAGCATCGACATTAGCAGTCGCGACCTTCTTCCTGATAGGCTACCCTCGTGTGTTTCTACCGTTCTTCCCACTTATTTTCTGTAAGGTTATACGCCTTATCATTATCATGAGAAGCAATGTTTGCATTTAACTGAAGCGACTCTCCACCCACCTCTTTCCAGCACTCTGAAAACCACTGGATCAGCTCATCAATCGCGATACTCCATGGGTCAAAATCTTCATCCTTATTGATATACTTCTCTTCAAGCTCGTAAGGGTAGACATACTCTATCTCTAACAATTCTGGCTTAACAGGCGACGGATATTGAGCTTCATCATTGACATAAACAAAGTGCTCAGAATTATTTGAATCCATAAAAAAAATTTTAACTGGGAATTCTTGTGTGAATCCATCGGCAAATATTTCAAACTCTAGACTGACCACTCCTTTTGGATAGCTATATTCGATTAACGCTTTCAAAACTGGTTTTATACTCGTAGTGAGTCTATGTAGATGTTTTTAAACTTTCTCTGAAAATTCTTGATCGATGTTCATTTTATTCTCTTTTTATACTATTTCCTCAATTAGACTGAATCATGGACTGCAACGTGTGATGTATATTGTCATATCTTTTCAACTCATGAAACTTTAAATAAATCTGTACCTGAGTTGCTTTATCAAAAAACTAACTGCACAGCGTAAATAGTTAAATAAAATCAGTAAAAAAGGGAAACTCTGTTCCAACTAAAACCTTTTGACCTACCCTCCATACTTGCCGAACGCTCCAGCCTATCTAAAGATTATGCTATTCTATATTGGATATATATAAGCATTTATTTAGTTTTAGCAAATTTTTTAGTTATTGCTAATTAAACTATAAATACAGACTCAAATACTTTAAATAGGCGTTCCATATGTTTATAAAAAAACATTTTTTTCATTTATCTATTTTTACCATGTTATTCATGTTTTGCAGTAATGCACAAGCCGAAACTCATCAAGATAAAATCCAAGTAAAGGTATTTATCGCAGCGATGTTTGAAATTGGTGAGAATAGTGGAGATAAAGCAGGCGAATTTCAGCATTGGTATAATCAATATTTTACAGATGGTAAGCCTATAAAAGTAGAAGGTGCCCATAACCCAGTTTATTGTAACTTAGAAGGTGTCTGTGGTTCGGTATTAGGGATGGGTAAAGTAGGGTCTTCAGCATCCATGCAAGCAATCACACTTTCTCCTAAATTTGACTTTAGCAAAAGCTACTTCGTTCTAAGCGGTGTCGCAGGAAGACCACCGAGTAAAGGCACGATAGGTGATGTAAGCTGGGCGTCTTGGCTCGTAGATTACGACTTAGGTCACCGCTGGAAAGCTGAAGAAGGTGAAAAAGGTGCACCTACGTTTACACCCCGTAAAGGCTATGAAGATATTCGCCGCTATCGACTTAACTCTGAACTACTAAAATGGAATCTACATCTCAGCCAGTCAGTTGCTTTAAAAGATTCAAAGGAAGCCAGTGCCTATCGAATCAAATATCCTGATGCAGCAGCACGACGGAGCCCAGCTATAACCGTAGGCACTCATATGACAGGAGATACCTTTTTTCATGGTCCAGGGTTGTCAAAACAAGCTCAATATATAGCTGAATTATATAATGCAGATGATTACATTATCACTGAAATGGAAGCCGCTGCAATAGCACAAGTACTTAACAGAACGGTAGGGATTGAACGCATAATGAGCTTACGTGGTGCAGTGAATTTTGACCAAGGTAATCCAAATGAGACCACGCTTCAACATCTAGATCCAGCTCCAGGAGAAACAGCTGGTGGCTTTGCAGAAACAGTAGAAAACATAGTACTAGTAGGATCAAAAACTGTCGATCACATCGTTGATAACTGGGATATCTGGGAAAAAGGTGTGCCAAAATTCAAAGAACAATAAAAAATTCAAGATGAATTCTAAGTAGTACAACAGACAGTTAATAGTTAGCAATTAGTAAATAGTTTCTAGAGTGGGTTTACGCTCATTCTAGGAACTGCTAAAGCTAAAAGCTCCACTACAAACATAGCTCTTCCATTACAGCTTCATTAGAAAATGATTAAGCCCTCTATCCGCCTATGTTCATTAGATAGCATACGATTAAGTAAGCTATAAGATTCATCCTTGATATAGACCTCTATTCAATCTTTAGCGAGTTTTCTCACTCCATTTGAATTACTCAAAAGATGACAGTGCCACTCAGCTAAATAATAAAGATATCTTATCACTCTTAGCAAGAACATACCTATTCCAATATCAATGCCTAATACCTCACGGCTGTCTCCTTTATCATACTAAAAGGGTGGAAGCGGATATTCTGGCGTCGTTTATCGCTTATAAACTCTACTGACTAGGTATAATCTAATACATTTGGTTAGATTCAACGGAATAGTATTGCCTGATGATAGATATTTATTTTGTCTTAGGGCACGGATTTAGCTTTAAAATAGTATATACGCAACGAAAGAATTTGTGATTCTATAAGTAGTAAAGTTCGAATATACGTTGAAGCATTGGCAAAATAATTTTTAATGATAGCCAAAGAAAAGCCCCCTACGCGTTAGCGTAGGGGGCTTTTACTTTAGAATAGAGAGCTGACGATGACCTACTCTCACATGGACGAATCCACACTACCATTGGCGCAACGATGTTTCACTTCT
>NZ_JADGIN010000011.1:0-66385 GCF_016106655.1 Psychrobacter sp. NG27 | reverse complement strand
CACTTTGAGCTTAAAGTCTAGATCGTAACGCATAAAAATACCCCAGAAGTTGTGTCCAACTTATGGGGTTCAGTTCACCTACTTTATAAGACTGGGGTTTTTTATGGAACAATGATACGGATAGACCGTTAGTCATTATTAGTCTTTTTTAACATCATCGTATTCGCTACCCATGATGCCATCACTAAAGACTTCAGAGAATTCACGCTCGTTGTCTTCATCGATATGACCATCGAACACATCCTTTGCACCAGCATTAGGATCGTTATAAATAGCCAAATCCATTTTGCCTTCTGATTTTGCCACGATAGCAGTCACAGCAGCATCACCGCCTACGTTAACAGCAGTACGTAGCATGTCTAGGATACGGTCAACACCTAGGATCAGACCAATACCTTCGATAGGCAGACCAACTTGTGCAAATACCATCGATAGCATAATCAAGCCAACACCCGGTACACCAGCGGTACCGACAGAGGCCAATACTGACATCAAGATAACGGTTAGATATTCGGTGATACCCAAATCAATGCCATAGATATTGGCAATAAAGATGGTCGCAGTACCTTGCATGATTGCCGTACCATCCATGTTGATGGTGGCACCAAAAGGAACGGTGAACGAGGCAACAGAGTTGTTGACACCCATACGCTTGGTAACAGTACGTAAGGTAATAGGAATCGTCGCGTTTGAGCTTGAAGTACTGAATGCAAAAATCTGTACTTCACGCATTTTTGCCAAGAAGGTTTTGATCGATAAGCCTGAACCGAGTTTTAGGACAATCATCATGGTGATAAAGAAATGGAAAGCCAGTGAGCCGACCAATACAGCCACATAACCCAGCAATGACCAAATCAAATCTAAGCCAAGCTCTGCCATGGCTTTAGTCAATAGCGCAAATACACCATAAGGAGCTAGGTTCATAATGATGGTCACCATCTTTAAGATGACTTCATTGATAAGCTCTAAACTTTTAACCAAACCTTTAGCGGGCTTGCCAACCATCAATATACTAACGCCAATCAAAATCGCAAAGAAAATGATTGATAACATATCGCCGTTTGCCATCGCACTGATGGGGTTCGATGGAATGATGTTAGAAAACACGTCAAGAAGTGGTGGCGCTGACGCGGCTTCAAAGGTCGCATCAGTACCGATGTCCATACCTTTACCGATACCAAACAGAACACCAAGTCCAATCGCTGTCGCAATTGCCAATGCCGTGGTGAACATATAGATCATAAAGGTTTTGGTACCAATACGACCAAGCAGACGAATATCACCAATACCGCAAACACCGCAAATCAATGAGATAAGTACTAGTGGTACGACCAGCATTTTGAGTGAGTTAACAAATAGCTTGCCAATAATAGCGAGGAAGCCGTTTGTAATATAGGTATTAACAAAACTGCCTTCGCCATTCAATCCGGAATAGTTTAAAAACAAACCCAGTATGATACCGAGCGCCATGGCAACCATGATCTTGCCCGTCAGTCCCATATTTTTCCACATAACCTCTATCCTTTTGTGTACAACGTCCAATAGCAGGTATGATAGTAAATCAATGCGTAAATGATTGCTGTTTCTACACCCGATCTTGCTACGTCTGTAAATTTTGATTGGTCACTTTATGTCAGGTTCTCAAACAATATAAAATAATTGTTAAGGTTACTGCAACATTTTTTTATGATTCAGCCAAGATAAACCCAATAATAAAGCTGCTTATCAGGCTACCCACGATTTTAAGAGAGCAGATAATACTGCTTTTTTCCACTAATGATAAGCAAAAGTTTTTGTTTGTAACCAAAAAAAAGACTGCCCGAGTTGGACAGTCTTTTTAAATTAAACAATAGTCATGCGGTATTTGAGACTTTTACATCTTGAATACGGTCACATTTATATGTTGCCGTGTTTACACGTTATCGCTTTCATCGCGACGCAGACCATCTCGCCACTTGCTATCGGATGCAGAGGGTTTTTCTACATTATCTGCTCTTTGTGCGTTTTCAGCACTATCCAGATAATTGGATTTTTGTACGCTGTCATTTGCAATTTCTAAATGGTCAGATTTTTCAGCGCTATCCACGTTATCAGAATTTTCAGCATGGTCTTTATTGAGACGATGGTTATTACTCATGCGTTCGCTCAAATGTGACTCTGCATCACGGTAACGAGGATCAAGCGCTTCTGCCTCAGGATCAGAGTCTTCAAAGTCGGTCTGCGCTTGTACCTCTGCTACAGTATCTTGCTCAGCAACCATCTCGACATCACCGTCGACCTCATAGCCGTGATTGGGGTTGGCATCACCGGTTGTTTTATCGGTATTGGTAGAAATATTATCATTAGTAGGAACGTCGCCACTAGTAGAAATACTGTCACTAGCATGAACATTAGAATCATCAACTAAGGGTTCGCTATCAGTCGCAATAGCATGTCTCGCTTGAGCAGCATTTTTTAGTTGCGCATAGTCAGTCAGTTGCTGCACAGCATTATCAAGGCTGTGTGGATTGACGCGTTCTTGCACCTTCAATAGGTGTTCATCGAACACATCAGTCAATAACGAGTCAAAGCGTATTGCATTGTATTGGATGAGAACTTCGGCTTCTTCTTCAGTAATACTGCCATTTTGACTGGCATGCACGACATGATCTTCAAAGGTAAGTCCTTCAAAACTGTCTTGGTGCTCACCCTTCTTAAACTTCTGCCACAACGGTTCGATACTGGTCAAGGTCTGATAAGCATGCTCCATACGTCCGGTTACGTCATCTGCATCGGTATTGTAGTAGACCATGGTTTTAAGGTAGTCGCGGAATGGGTTTGCTGCAAAATCATCCATAAAAATATCGCCCAACTGGCGTTTGAGCTCATCACTTGGCGGCGTAAAGATACGACCACTTGGGAAAGTCACAAAGCTCACGACATTGGCTGCCAGACGGTTAGGAAAGTTGGCAAAGAAGGAAACAAAGGCTTCTTGAATGGTGTACAAGCTGTTCTGTAGGGCGACTTCGGCATGTAAGCGCTCAGACGCTGATTTGCTGCCATGCTCATAAAACTGCAAAATAGCCGTCGCAATAAACAAATGACTATGAATATCTGACAAGCGACCAGAGAGCATCTCTTTACGCTTTAAGTCACCTGCCAATAGCCCAAGCGCCATATCGGCGGTCAAGGCAAAGCCCGCGCTCAAGCGGTTAATGTGTTTGTAATAGGGACGGGTAAAGCTGTCTGCAAAACTTGGTGCCTTATTGCTACCACCGACATAGCCTGCGACAAAAGCTTTGGCACCGCGATTAAAGGTATAACCTAGATGCTTAAAGAATAGAACATCAAACTTTTTAGTGGCTGCTTCCTTGTCCTCGCTTTGTAATAGCTGTAGCTCATCAAATAGATAAGGGTGACAACGCATCGCGCCTTGACCAAAAATCATCAGCGAGCGGGTCAGTATGTTTGCACCCTCGACCGTGATAGACACAGGAATCGCTTGATACGGCGTTGCCAAAAAGTTGCGTGGCCCCATCTGTACCGCTCGACCACCAACCACATCCATCCCATCGTTAATCACACTACGCATGGTCTCAGTGGCATAGTATTTTGCCATTGCCGTCATGACTGATGGCGTGCCACCTTGGTTCAGTCCACACGTGACAAGATGACGAAATGCCTCTAGCATATAAGTGTTACTGGCCATGCGACTGGTCGCGTCTTGTACCCCTTCGAACTTACCAACAGAGATTTTGAACTGTTCACGAACCTTGGCAAAGGCACCGACAGACAGATACGTCATTTCACTGGCGGATGTGGACAGTGCTGGTAGCGAGATACCGCGACCGACACCCAAGCATTCCATCAGCATGCGCCAACCGCGACCTGCGTTTTCGACCCCGCCGATGATGTAATCTAAGGGAATAAAGACATCTTTGCCATCGACCGTACCATTCATGAATGGCGAGCCGATTGGATTGTGGCGTGGGCCTGTCACGACACCCTCATGATTGGCAGGAACCAATGCACAGGTGATGCCATAATCGGTTTTTTTAGGATCGCCTAATAAGCCTTCTGGGTCATGCATTTTAAATGCCAAACCCACAACCGTAGCAACAGGTGCCAAGGTAATCCAACGCTTAGAAAAATTCATGCGTAGACCGAGTACTTGCGCGCCTTCGTGCATACCGTAGCAGACCACACCTGTATCAGGAATCGCGCCTGCATCAGAGCCTGCTTCTGGTCCAGTCAGACCAAAGCAAGGCACTTCCTCGCCTCTGGCCAAACCAGGTAACCAGCGCTGTTTTTGCGCGTCTGTGCCATAGTGCATCAGTAGCTCACCAGGGCCTAGTGAGTTTGGAACCATGCAAGTCACAGCAGCAGTGGGTGAGCGCGAGGCGATTTTGCTCATGATACGGCTTTGGGCATATGAGCTAAAATCCAATCCACCAAACTCTTTAGGAATAATCAGACCTAAAAAGCCATTGGCTTTAATGAATTGCCAAGCCTCAGGGGATAAATCTTTATCTTCATGCTGGATTTTCCATTCATCGAGCATGGCACACAGCACTTCTACTTCATTGTCGATGAAGCTTTGTTCTTCTTCTGATAGCTGTGGATAGGGGTAGTTGGCAAAGGTCTCCCAGTTGGGCGCACCCATGAATAGCTCTTTTTCCCACCAACTAGTACCCGCATCTAATGCTTCGCGCTCAGTATCACTCATACTTGGCATCGCACCGCCTAGCGCTTTGTAGACAGGCTTGGTAATCAGTGACTGGCGAAGAGAGGAGATGAGTAATACTAAGCAGAGCAAGGCCATTGGCAATCCCAAGATCAATGACCATGGGCTAATAACTGCGGTGATGACCACAGTGACGAGGGCAGCTATACTGCCAGTGACTCGCGACAGCGACAGCAAAAAAATGGCCAAGACCATGGCTAATTGAATGATGACTGCCAGAATAAACAAGCCAATTGCCATGACTATCTCCTTTATAACGCTCAATAAAAAGCATGAAAAATATGTGAGTGAAACGGTTTGAAAACGATAATTATTATATTTTTTAGAGATGTGTGAAGCATCTAGTGACTAACCAATTTTTGAATTCTAAGGGCTTTTATGCGGTAGTTTATACCCTATCGATGCATCGATAGTGACTGCATGTATAATACAATCCGCTTGCAAAATAAATGACAAAGCCATCCACTAATATGAAACGATTGTCGATAACTATCAATAGCCAAAATGCTACGCTGTGTCGACAATATGTATCAAATAGCATAAATAATGAGGGTATGGAGTAATTACTAGCTATTAAGCCTATGATAATTTATATATTTGACTAATGTACATAACCTTAGCCAAAAGGGCTAAGACCACTTTCGGCATAAGATAAGGTATCGTTACGTCCGACGATGATATGATCAACAAGCGAGATATCCAACAAATCACACGCTTTTTTTAGCTCATGAGTCAGTAGATTGTCTGCGCCTGATGGTGTCGCATCGGTATGAGGATGATTGTGCGCGATAATGAGCTGGCTAGCAGCATGGGTCAATGCATGTCTGAGGACGTGTTTGATACAGACGGAGCAGGACGAGAGTCCGCCAGTAAATAGTATTTCAAAGTTCAACAGATTCAGCGCATTGTCTAAACACAGTACGGCAAACACTTCTCGATGTTCACCGCGCAATTGGGTACTGATATAGTCTTTGACCACCTGTGAGCGCCCAAGGGCTTGACCCATTTTAAGTTTGCTGTCTAGATAGCGGGTACCCATTTCAAGCGATGCCAATATCTGTGCGTACTTGGCAGGGCCGATACCATGACAGGCAAGCACGGTCTGTTGAGGGGCTGAGAGTAACTCTGCTAAGCTGCCAAATTGATCGATTAGATGGCGAGCCAACTCAATAGCGGACTGTGATTTTGTGCCTGTACGCAAAAATATGGCCAATATCTCAGCATCAGACAAATGAGATGCGCCAAATTTCAATAGTTTTTCTCGTGGTCGGTCATCTTCGTGCCAGTCTTTGATCGCCATCATCACTCCTTGAAAATGGATCGGTAGCTGTTGTGTGAGGTAAATGCGGAAAACCTTACCCAATTTATCTCATAGTTGTTACTATAAGCGCAATTTTATCTTTTAATTTTTTGTTGATGATACGCTTATGTCCAATATTGTGCTTGCTATTACTGGCGGTATCGCCGCTTATAAATCTGCTATATTTGCCCGCTTATTGATTAAAGCAGGCTTTGATGTGCGCGTGATCATGACGACAGGCGCACAAGCATTTATCACGCCACTGACGCTGCAAGCGCTGACGGGTAATGAGGTACATATCTCATTACTCGATGAGCGTGCTGAAGCAGGGATGGGGCATATTGAACTGGCGAAATGGGCAGACTTGGTCGTTATCGCGCCAGCCTCTGCCAATACGCTTGCGCGCCTTGCTATGGGTATGGCCGATGATTTGCTGACCACCGTCTGTCTTGCCACCACGGCACCCGTCATCATTGCACCAGCGATGAATCAGCAGATGTGGGCGCATCCAGCAGTCAACCTAAACGTACAGACACTGCGTGATATGAACTATCAGATCATTCAACCAGCCAGCGGTGAGCAGGCGTGCGGTGATGTGGGGGCAGGCCGATTACCTGAGCCTGAGCAATTGCTAGATGAAGTGCTATTGTTTCAAGCGATGCATGTGACGCCGCAGCTACTATCAGGCAAAAGAGTGGTCATTACAGCGGGTCCAACCGTAGAAGCAATTGATCCGGTACGATATCTGTCCAATCACTCTACCGGTAAGATGGGCTTTGCATTAGCACGAGCTTGTGTGGCAGCTGGTGCAGAGGTGATTTTGATTGCTGGTGGCAAAATAGCTCTGCCGACACCGCTCAATGTCACGCGGATTGATGTCCTATCAGCCAAAGACATGCTCGTTGCAGCGCAGCAATGTGTAGAGGGTACGCATAGCGCGCTTCAGTGGGTCTTGGAAGATGAGCATGAACATCACCACGACCACGAGCATCATCATGACCATGACCACTCACATGACCACGACCATGGTGATTGCGATTGTGGAGACGAGCATGATGTTCTGACGACTAGCACCGATAATAGCGTGAGAGTTGCTGATATCTTTATTGCCACGGCAGCGGTCGCGGACTATCGTACGGAAGAAGCTGCTCCGCAAAAAATCAAAAAAACCCAAGATGCCATGGCGCTCAATTTGGTCAAAAACCCTGATATTTTGGCGACGATCTCTTTGGCCCATCCAGAATTGTTCGTGGTTGGTTTCGCGGCTGAAACGCAAGACGTTGAGCACTATGCACGTGGAAAATTGGTTGCTAAGGGTCTAGACCTTATCGCCTGCAATGATGTCTCACGTGCAGATATTGGGTTTGCAAGTGATGACAATGCCATGCAAGTGTTTTTCTCTGAGCGTCATCAGCGTGAAGCGATCACGCTCGAAAAAACAAGCAAAGATAAAATTGCCGAACAGCTTGCATCTATTATTGGCGAAACCATTGGTCAACGTCAAAGTTTCTAATATCAAAATTGCTAACGTTAAAACAGCGCATATGCTAGTTACTAGGTATCGGGCATGGTGTACAAAAAAGTGTATAAACGATGACGAATATAGTGGATAACGATAGCACGCAGATGCTAGTGCTGATGGCTGTTTTTGCATTGGCATCACTGCTGCATGGTATTAGCGGACTTGGCGCAACGCTAGTGACGACCACCGCGCTTGCTAGTATGTATCCATTGCCACATGCTATTGTGTTAGTGATTTTCCCCTCGCTAGTCGTTAATGCTATGACATGGTTAGCAGGTGGGGAGCGCACCATTTGGCAAAATTTTATCTATTACGGCAGACGCTATTGGCTACTGGCACTGACCAGTTTGCTCGGTAGTATTTTGGGTGCCAAGCTACTACTGTGGGTCGATAGCGCTTATATCTTGCTATTGTTAGCGGCAGTGATTGGTTTTTATGTTGTCAGTAGCTTACTGGGCAAGCAGATTCGTCTGCCAGATACCAAGCCTGTATTAATTGCAGTTGGATTTGGCGCGGGGGTTATTGGCGGTTCGACCAATGCCATGTCGACTGTATTGATGATGTATTTGTTGTCTGCTAGCGACGATAAAAACACCATCGCCAAAGTGGGTAACATGTGCTATTTTTTGGGTAAAATTGCCCAAATCGTCGTACTACGTGAGCCGATTATGGCACTCAGTAGCAGTGAGTGGCAGCTGATTGCGTGGTTAAGTGTGATATCTGTTGTTACGCTGTTGATTGGGATTCGTCTGCGTCGTTATTTACCGCAATCACGTTTTCGTCAACTTATTTTAGTGATATTAACCGTGCTTGGCATACGAGTTGGCTGGCAAGGCATTGCTGCGTTATTGTAAATGTGTGACGCCCTTTACACTATTTCACCAAAATAAATCTGCTGTGCCACGCGAAAGGTATTGCAGTGTGCTTCGACCACATCGTCGATGTCTTCTGAATAGCCACCACCCATCACAATGGCAACCGGTATATTGGCAGCTTTTGCTTGATGCAGTACGTACTCATCTCGCGCCTTGCAACCTGCTTGGGTCAATCCAAGCTTACCCAGTTTGTCCGTCGCTAACACATCGACCGCCGACTGATAAAAAATCATATCTGGTGCAAAGTCCGCAATCAAACGTGGCAGCGTCTTTTCTAATATCTGTAGATATTCTGCATCACCCGTATCATTGTCCAGCTCGATATCCAGATCAGACACTTGCTTACGAAATGGATAATTCTTGGCACCATGCATGCTAAAGACAAAAACGCGCGGCTCATCCGCCATGATGCTAGCGTTACCATTGCCTTGATGAACGTCTAAATCAATGATTAAAATCTTTTGTGCCTGTCCGCGATTTAACAATAGATTGCTGGCAATGCAGACATCATTGAACACGCAAAACCCTTCTCCGTGATCGGCAAACGAGTGATGCGTGCCACCTGCGACATTCATGGCCACGCCATATTGCTGCGCATACAGTGCACACTCATAAGTGGCATGCGCAATATAACGACCACGCTCAACCAACTGCAGCGTCATCTCAAACCCGATGGCGCGCGCCGCCTTACGCGGTAGTGTTTGAGTTTTTAGCTGATACCAGTACTCTGCGGTATGCGTGGTCAAAATCTCATCTTCGCTTAAGCGGGCAGGGGCAAAGAAGTTATCTTGGCTGATCGTTCCTTCTGCTAGTAAACGCTCAGGAATCAAAATATATTTTTGCATGGGAAAGCGGTGCTTTTCTGGCACAGAATAGCGAAAGACGTCAGAGTAGGCAATTTTTAGCATAAGAATTCTAGCTTAGTATTTTTAGCATCATATTGATGGTGTTGTGGACGAGCGGGCTAAGGTCGCGGTCAGAGCGAACGCTAGTCGTCGCTTTCTGGATAAACTGACTTATCGAAAAGCCGCATGAATAAAAATCGGCTTATTGAACAAACTGAGTCGGCAAAAAGAACGTGCGCGCATCCGACTGTTGACGTAGGTCTGCCAGTAACGACTGCATGTCTTCAGCTGGGTCTTGATTATTAATCAAATTACCAAACAGCTCGTTGGCGACCGTGGTCATCGACACCACGCTTTGTAATAAATGCTCAATAATATCATTATCGATACCGACCGCTTCGACATCGATCGCATTTTTGTAGCGTACCTCGCCATCATTGACATCCATTTCTAGATTGCCAATCAGCATGTCGTAGTTGATTTGTGTGATAAGTAGCATCGCGGCGCTCTGATGACTCTCGGGTATCAAAAATGGCAAAATGCCATAAATGGCCAGTAATTTGTTTTGTTCTTGAACCCGAAACAGATATCCGCAGTTTACTTGCTTATGCCGCATTCTTAAGGATAAATGATGGGACTGTGGACGGTCATTGGTGCGGTCTTTGGCTTTGGGTCTATAATGCGTATAGTGCCATTGTTTGGCATTAAAATATTGCTTTAAACAATCGACGATAGGTGTATCACTATGGTCTTGTGCTTCAGTGCTTCGCGTGTCTGTATTTAGGTCAAGCGTATCTGTTTGCGCTTGCTCGCTATTATGAAGGGCAGATGGTTCAGACTCGGCAGACGTATTATGATCGACATAACGGTCAGGCAGCTCAGTCAACGGTTTTATGGTGTTATCAAATTCACTATTAGCGGCATCAGTGGATGATGAGTGTACTGGTGCACTGCTACTCGTAAGATCAACCACTGACTGCGGTGCTGACGCAGTCAGAAATCGTTTTATTTTTTGCCATAAGCTGAGTTTGTTATGTTGACTCATAATATTATGCTGACAAGTAAGGGTTACAAGTTAATTTTGATTGAGCGCTAGGCCTTCTTGGATACTCGGCTGCGTATAAAACGCTTCTAGCATCTCACGAATATGAGCGGTCAACCACGGCGTCTCAATCGCATCGTACATGATAGGCAGCAGAGCAGTACTACATTGTTTCATAGCCGCTTCGTCAATATGCAAGCTTGCGGCAATGGTCGCCATCGTGTCAGACTCATGATTGGCATACCAAGTGTCAATGCTCGCTGATACCAAGCTGTGCAGATAGGGGGACACGCGCAGACGGTTGTAGCTTTGCTGAATACTGGCTTCGATATGGTCGATACTGCTATTACCTGGCTCATCGCTCAAATACGTCTGCAGCTCGCTGATGGGCTGATCTTTGATACGATCCCAGCCCATGACCATCAGACGCGCCACTTCCTCATTAGACAGATGTGCTTGGGCATTGGCTTCGGCTTTGCGCGTCAAATCTTTGATATTGCGGTGCAAATAGGTTTGCAGTTTTTCATCAAGATTTCTATTGGTGGCTTTTTCGAAAGAGCTACGCCCCAGCTTCATCAATTTACCAACGCCACCCGCCTTGTCTAGCGTGGTTTCCATAAAGTCATTGATAGCGTGGTGGAGCGTTTGGGTCAATAAATCCGCAAAAGTTTCGTTGCCGACGAGGGTATGAATCAGGATATTGCGCTGCTGCTCATGACTCCCGATATAGCTTGCGAGAGTTTCGACTTGGGTATCATCGACCAGCTCAGACAGCGGTACATTATCATTAACGGGATGATAAATAAGGGTGTGCAAAATATCGCGGATATCGGTGCGCATCACCTCCGTCATTGACTGATTTAGTAGCCAGTCTTTCATCAAATGCTGCAAATGCTCGCTGCTGATGTATTTGCTGAATGGCTGTACGCCAAACCATTGCCAAGCTTCCATCGCCAGTGGCTCAGCTTGCTCGTGCAGCCACTGCTGCATAAAACCAACTTGCGCATCGATCAAGCTATCTATCGTGAAACGACGGGTTGATGGCTCTTTTAACAAGCTTGCATCAGTTGTGTCATTGGTCATGTTGTTTTGGCTATCTGTTAAAGTCTGCATAGATTTTGAGGTCATATATTTGAAGTTATAGTTTTCAGATTACAGTAATCGACAATTTGTTATACTGTGCGGTTGTGTCATAGATAAGGTATTATGCCACGAACATTGTCTGTATTTGTGATGAATATTGACTGCCGCTTTATAAATAACCAGAGGTTGTGATGACGGTTCTAGAGACGTCTATACTTGAACTTGCCGACTTGACGGTTCAACGCGGCGAGATACCACTGTGCGAAGCGGTCAGCTTGCAGCTACCTGCCGGTAGCATTTGTCATCTGATTGGTGCCAATGGTACGGGGAAGACCACGCTATTGATGCAGCTGGCAGGATTATTGCCTGTCATGACAGGCACAGTCTCATATCAAGGGCAGGCAGGTTTGCCCATTCAGCCTTTGTATGTCTCACACCAGTTAGGTATTCATCCAGATCTAACGGTAGCACAAAACCTCATATTTTTATTAAATTTATACGGTATTAACCCAAGCGCTAGCGATATCGATGATGCGCTCACTTGGGTAGGGCTACAAGGATTTGAGACAATCAGCTCAAGTCATCTGTCTGCTGGACAGACGCGGCGTATCACGCTGGCACGATTGTACTTACTTACCCCTGATGTGACACCGCTGTGGCTACTGGATGAGCCTTTTACGGCGCTAGATGTCGATATGGTGGCACGAATGGAGAGGCGGTTACACGACTTTGCTCATGCAGGCGGTGCGATATTGACGACTAGTCATCAGGCAGTGGGCGTGGCTAATCAAGTACTCGATTTGTCAGATTACATGATATAAGTTTAATAGGCGCTCATACACTCGGTATAGGTGAAAGGACCAATAATGACAGACAGTCCGATGCAAACCCGCCCAATAGCTGCTGCGGATAATAAACCACGCGTTATCACAACGATGCCGCGGGCGATTGGGTTTATGCAGCTGTGGCGCCGCGAATGGCAAGTGAAACAGCAAGGGGCAGTGCAATGGCTTTATCCATTGGTATTGTTCTTAGTCATTATCACGCTATTTCCACTCGCTGTGGGTAGCGAGCCTGCACTGTTGCAGCGTCTTGGTGTATCAGCGGTGTGGATTGCCGCATTGTTGTCACTGGTGATGGGTGTCGACGGTTTGTTTAAGCCTGCGCTTGACAATGGCACGCTCGCACAGCTCGTTGTTGCAAAGGCATCATTACCATTATGGGTACTGATTAGGTTGGTGATTCACTGGATATTTAGTAGTGGGATTGTGGCGGCACTCAGCTTACTTGCGGTGCCCTTATTTCAGCTTAGCTGGTTTGAGGCATGGATATTGATGGCATCTATTGTGACAGGCAGTCCGATGTTACTGATGCTATCGGCCGTGGCTAGTAGCTTGACATTGTCGCTAAAAAACGGCGCTGTGCTCGTGCCATTGATTGCTTTGCCGATGCAACTACCTGTATTGATATTTGCCACTGGAGCGGTTGATTTATTTGCGACTGGGCTTAATGGTTTGCCTATTTTGGCGTTATTACTGGCAGGGAGCATACTCTCCGTTTTAGTGATGCCATGGGTGATTGCCTTGACCCTAAAAATGTCATGGTTGAACTAAAACGCGGTCGTCCAAACCCATTGCATTAACATCATGGTGAAAACTGGCAATTTTGCTATAATAGCCCCTCAAATACGTAAACCGCGCATTGTAAATTTTATCCAGTGTTTAACGCCAGTCGGTACGCTGATCTAAGAGCGGCTGTATGCTCTGTCGGTTATCACCAGTAAGCTGTGTAATAGGTTCATTCCCATGCCCAATCTGAACAACGTCTCATCTCCTAGCTTGTGGCAGCGCATTTGGCAGGGCTTCTTGACCACTGTGGGTACCAAGCAGTTTTTTCGAATTTTTAGCCCTTGGGTCAAGTGGCTTGCGATATTAGCCAGTCTCTTCTTGCTCATCGGTAGCGTGTGGGGCCTTGCTTTTGCGCCGCCTGACTATCTTCAGGGTAATAGCTACCGCATTATATTTATCCATGTGCCAGCTGCCAGCCTTGCCATCTCTATCTACTTCTCCCTTGCTATGTTGGGGGTAATTTACTTGGTCTGGAAAATAAAGACCGCCAGCCTTGTTGCACAGGCGCTTGCCCCAATGGGGTTTTTGCTGTGTGTGATTAGCTTGCTGACGGGGTCTATTTGGGCAAAGCCGACGTGGGGTACTTACTGGGTGTGGGATGCGCGTCTCACCTCCATGCTTATCTTGGCGTTTTTGTACGCTGGTGTGATGGCATTGTTTGCCGCATTTGAGCACACGGCCAATCGTGGCAAAGCGGCCGCTATTCTATCTATCGTGGGCGCGGTGAACTTACCTATTATCAAGTACTCCGTACAATGGTGGAATACCTTGCACCAAGGCTCGACCTTTAGTCTGACAGCCGCACCAAAGATGTCAGCAGACATGTGGCTGCCACTGTTATTGATGATTATTGGCAGTTATTTACTGGTCGCGACATTGGCAATTTATCGTACCAACACTTTAATCCTGTATCGTGATCAAGGCAAAGCATGGGTCAAAGAATACATTCGTGGTCAACAAAAATAACGACTAGGAACCTATTATGCAGCCTTATTTTTATAGCGTATCTGAGTTCATCGCCATGGGTAAGCATGGGGTGTTTGTGTGGTCGTGTTGGGCGATTACGGTTGGCGTGATGCTGGCTTTCGTTGTGTATAGCCGTAGACAAAGGCAAGCTTTGATCAAGCAGCTGACTATCCAGCAAGCACGTCAGGCACAGCGCACGACCAAAACAACGACACCCGCAACCAAGCGCCTCGATTAAAGACCATGCCAACATCAAAAATTTAATGTACCAGATAATGCTTATTTAAAGGTAAATGAGTGTTTTCATTTCATGCTTTTATCACTAAGCGCTTACAGATTGATTTATCCGAAAAATGCTATCATATAGACATTAGAAGAGTACGATTAGAACGATGTTTTTAAAACGTTTTTCTAATGGTAGTTTCTTTAATATTTTCTATTTTATAGCGCGTGATGGCCTGTTTACGATAATGTATATAAGAGCGGTTAGAGTCTATAAAATAGTGACTCATCAATGAGGTAGTGGTATGAATGCAGTTCGTCGCAAAAAGCTGATGTGGGTTATGTTTACGCTTGCAGGGGCTGCGATAGCCGTGGTGTTGGTTCTTTATGCAATTGGGCAGCAGACTGATTACTACTTTGATGCAACCGCCATCGCTAAAGGTGAAGCGCCGCAAGATAAGCGTATCCGTGCCGGTGGTATGGTCGTCGCTGGCAGTGTGCAGCGTGCCGCAAACAACCCTTTAAATGTAGAGTTTGCGATTACTGATTTTCAATCGACAGTACCAGTGACTTATCAAGGTATCTTGCCAGATTTGTTTGCCGAAAATTCTGGCGTCGTCGCTACAGGTAAGATGCAGGGAGATACCTTTGTGGCTGGTGAAGTATTGGCAAAGCATGATGAAAACTACATGCCGCCAGAGGTTGCTAAATCAATGAAAGAAAACAATCGTAATAGTGCCACTCCTTCTTCTGAGCAATACAATCCTGCCCAAAAGCTTCATGAGACTGAAACCTTACAGCAGTAAAAACTATGAGTTTTTATACCATATAAAAAAGCCACCGATTATCGGTGGCTTTTTTAGTGGACTACGTTTAGCTAATCAGCTAATCGTACTTATTTATGCTATTAGTCATCCCAAACAGGGCTATAGTCAGGATGTGCAATTTTACGACCATCTGAGCGTGCTAGCTTACCAATTTGTTCTAGCTCATCTGCACTCAGTTTTACATCAATCGCGTCTAAATTGCCTTGCAAGTGGTCAGGGTTAGACGTTTTTGGAATCGCGACACGATGTTTGTCCGATAGAATCCATGCCAATGAAATTTGTGCTGGCGTGACATTATGTGCTTCTGCAATGCCTTTAATAATATCATTATCAAACACATCACCACGCGCTAGCGGTGAATAGGCTTCTAGCAAGATATGATGATTGTTCAAAAAAGTCTGTAATGTATTTTGCTTAATAAAAGGATGGAACTCTACTTGGTTGACCACAATTGGCACATCTGCGTATTTTTCGGCTTCAATAATATTGGCGATATTAAAATTAGACACACCGATATGACGCGTCAAGCCCTGTTTCTGTAGCTCACACAGCGCAGGAATGGTCTCGGCCAATGGCACACGATCATCAGGCCAATGAAGTAGTAACAGGTCGACATAATCTGTACCTAAATCTTCCAAAGAACGTTTCGCTGCTGCCACCAGTTTCTCTGGCTCAAACTTCATATCGTCTGGAAATATTTTGGTAGTCAAAAAGAACTTATCACGAGCCACACCTGACTGTCTGATGCCTTCACCGACTTCTTTTTCGTTGCCATAAGCTTGAGCGGTATCGATATGCTCATAACCCATTTGCAACGCTTTTTTGACGACATCTACGCAGTCTTGTCCGGTAGATTGCCACGTACCCAAGCCTAAGATAGGGATATTTGCTTGTCCAGCGGTACGAATATTGTATTTTTTAGCACTCATATTATTATCCTTGTTATTTATATCTTATAGTTATTAATTCATTTTAAATGTCAGCAATAGCGAGATGTAGCTAGTAAGCCACTATCAATTCATTAACAATTCGCTATCGAGCTTGTCCACTATAAGAAAAACGAAGGCTAAGGGGAAGGGGGAGTGACGGTTTCCTACAAAGGACAAACAGGCTGTAACGTGATTTTGAAGATGAGAGAGGTTTGTACTCGATATCCAAATTGCCTCAATTACCTTAAAACTGAGACCATAAAAAACGCCCATCACTTAGCGCGATGGGCGTCTCTATAATCACAATACCCTTATATTCAGGTATTCATCATTTACAGAAAGTCTTACTGAGCAGCTGCTACAGGCTCGGCAGTCTCAGCTTTAACAGCGGTATCCGTATGTGCGCCTTGATCACCGCCCCAGATTTTTGGATATTTGTAGCCAGGGAACGTCTCATGAGCATACTTTTTGAACGCTTCTGAGTTATAAGCATTGGTCACATCTTCAACCCATTTTTTACCAACATCGGCAGATTTGATGGCTGACCAGTTCACATAAGCAAAGCTAGGCTCTTGGAACAAAGCATCAGTCAATTCGATACCAGCGTCAGTGGCGTAGTTACCGTTGATCACAGCAAAGTCAACTTCATCACGGGCGCGTGGTAACTGAGCCGCTTCTAACTCAACGATTTCGATATCGTATTTGCTGTTATCAGCGATATCTGCTTTTGATGCTGTCAATGGATCGATGTTGTCTTTTAACTTAATCCAGCCAAGATCGTTCATCATAACCAAAGCACGTGCAAAGTTACTTGGATCGTTTGGCGCAGAGACACTCATGCCTTTGAACGCCGCATCAAGACTGGTCTTTTTACCTGAGTAAATGCCAAGCGGAGCCGTTGGTACTTGGAATGCTTCTACTAGATCAAGATTGTTTTCTTTTTTGAAATTATCAAGATAAGGCTTGTGCTGGAAGATGTTGATGTCTAAGTCGCCTTCAGCCAATGCAAGGTTAGGACGCACATAGTCAGTAAAGGCAATCAGTTCAACTTCATAGCCTTGAGCTTCAAGTGAGCTTTTTACTTGGTTACGTACCATATCAGCGAAATCGCCTTCGGTTGTACCGATGATGATTTTGGTATGGTCAGGATCGATATCGCTAGCGGCAGTTTCTGCAGTTGCGCCTTCGGTTACTGGCTCTTTGGTCGCTTCTGGTGCTGATGAGTTGCTGCAACCTACCAAAACTAGGCCTGATACACCAACTGCGGCAAATGCAGTGGCTAACTGACGGCTGATATCTGTTAATTTCATGGAACTTCCTTATTAAGGGTGATGGAACAAAAATGTTTGACCACTAAAAAAGCAACATTAGGGACAGTAATGCTGCTAAGTTAACGGTTGGTTATTTGGTGTCAAAATTAAAGGGTCTCAGTAACAAAGTCAAGCATTTTACTTATGATGAATTGGCGCTAAGATCTACCTATTATTCATATCCTATTAGCAGCAGACTGCTTGCTATGTCATGATGCTTTTAGCGTTTGTCCAAACGATTGGCGAACCAATTACCAGAGGCTTGAATCGAGATGACCATGATTGATAGTACAATCACGATAAAAATCATGACCTCAGTTTGATAACGGTAATAGCCATAACGAATGGCCAAATCACCTAGTCCGCCGCCGCCAATCATACCAGCGGCTGCCGAGTAAGAAAGCAAGCTAATACAGAGGATGGTCACAGAAAGCACCAGCCCTGAGCGTGCTTCATTCAGCAGGACTTTGATAATCGTAAAAGGGCGTGCACCCATCGACTCAGTCGCTTCAATGATACCACGCGGTACTTCACGTAGGTTTTGCTCGACCAGACGGGCAAAATAAAACGAACCCGCAATTGCCAATACGAGTGACGCAGCAATCGGGCCAATACCTGTACCAACGATGGCCTTGGTAAACGGGCTCATGGCAATCATCAAAATGACAAATGGGAAGGCGCGCATAAAGTTGGTAATGCCACCAAGTACACCATATAGGGTCTTGTTCTGTAAAAACTGTCGGTCACTCGATAAAAATAAGAACACGCCAAACAGCCCGCCGATGATGATAGCTACTGTCGTTGAGATGCCGAGCATGATAAACGTATCAATAAAGGCGTTGATAATCTCTTTGCGCAAGACAAACAGCTTATCTATCGAGGCGGATAATCCACTATCAGTTAACATATTTATTTCTCCTGCCTCATTAGTCTTCTTGCACTAAGCCTTGGCCAATCGGGGTATTTGCCTGAATCAGACCATCTTTTACATCAGCAACTTCCAATAGTTGCCCTTGATGCAATAGTGCTGCACGATCACAAAGTCTACGAATAACGCTCATTTCATGGGTGACGATAACGATAGTCACGCCCAGTTTTTCATTGATGTCACGTAAACAGGTGAGTAAGCTGCGCGTGGTTGCAGGATCAAGCGCACTGGTTGGTTCGTCAGCCAGTAGCACTTTGGGACTCGGTGCAATGGCTCTTGCAATACCGACGCGCTGCTTTTGTCCCCCTGATAATTGGGCAGGATAGTGACCAACGCGATCCGTTAAATCGACAATCTCTAGACATTCCATGACCCGCTTATGAATATCACTACTTGGATACCCTGAGACCTTGAGGTTGAATGCCACGTTGTCAAAAACGGTCTGATTGGACATCAGATTGAATTGCTGAAAAATCATACCGATATTATGACGGGCAATACGTAGCTCACTGGCTGATAAAGTGGTCAAATCCGTACCGTCTATGACTACTTGTCCCGAATCTGGGCGCTCAAGCATATTGATGAGGCGCAGTAAGGTGGATTTACCCGCACCTGAATAACCCATCAGACCAAAGATTTCGCCTTGCTTAATCGCGAGCGACGTGGGTTCAACAGCTGTAAACCAATGCGGTTTGCCGTTTTTGTCTTTGATTGATCGGTCGCTTAAAAAACTTTTGGTCACATCGTTTAAGACAATCATGTCATTCATGGAGGGCTCAAGATTCAATAATTTTTTTTATGGTCATAAACGTGCTGTTAAGCGCTTACTATTAATGGTTAAACTGCGACCAATAGTCAGCGGCCCATTAAACACAACCGTCTATAACCCTATTATAAGGGGCGGTAATATAGCATATTATCCAGCACTTTGGATATGCACATACGTGAAGGGCTTATGATGAATCGTGATTAAGTGAGGGAGGCTTGCGCGGATGGACTAACAATCACAGACTATACAGAGTATGACGGGTTTAATTTATAAAATGTAGTGCTGTTGGTTTAAGGACTCATAACCTATTTACTATCATCTATCGGGAAAAGCACCAAAAACCTTGCCCACGTTTTGTCATAAGTGTCGCTGCAAGCATCATTGAAAGTATCGTTATGCCCTATTCATGATAGTTGTAATGAGGGTCGTGTTTGACAGGTATGGTAACCAAAAATCGTGTATGACCGTTGAGCGTATCAGTGATAATACGTCCTTGATGGGCAGTGACAATCTGAGAAACCAAAGACAAACCTAAACCTGAGCCTTTATTCTTCTGCTGCAAGCGCACAAATGGACTAAATACTTCTTCGCGCTTGCCCTCAGGAATGCCTGTGCCTTCGTCAATCACTGCCAGTACAACATATTTTGGTAATGGTGGCGTGGCATCATTTTTGGCTTTTTTCATGTGCTTAGCAAATAAGCCTTCTTTGCGTGATGTACCTGAGCTGTCACTTTCTGTGGCATTGTTTCTGCTAGTAGTATTGTCAGTCGTTGGTTTCGGCGTTTTTTGTGCCGTATCGACTGTAGGAATAGGCATGTTCTGATTAACGGCAATGTCTGATGATTCTGTCGCTGTACCATCAGATTTTGACGTTACTGCACCATCTGGAACAACACGCCACATGACTTTTTTAATTTTGTCAGCGAGCTCACTGGTATAGTTTTGATAATTGGCAAACAATGAAGCATCTTTTGCCTTATCTGTTAGCGTACTGTCCAATAGGCTGTGATTGCCTGTCGAGTGTTTGATATTATCTGAGTTTTTATTATTGCTGGTATCATGACCAGACAGAGGCACTGCTAATAGACCTTCATTTGACTCAGAATATAAGCCATTTTCAACATCCATATCAGTATCAAAAATGATATTTTCGCCATTCTTGTAAATCGGTGGCGCTAATAGCTCTTGATCAGCCGCTATTGATTCCGCTTTGTTTTTATCAGCCAGTGCTTGAGACGTATGTGCTTCAGAGCGAGAGACTAGATTTTTATTAATATTGATGTCAGTTTGCTCATCATAGGAATCAAAATCTAGGCTGTTATAATCAGCAAAGCTGCTAGATAGCACGGTCTGCAACAAATAGTCAGGGACAGTCCCTGCTTCATCAAGGGTCTGAATCCCATATAGCAAGACCGTCACAGGCGGTTTACCGTGTAGCATCGCATTGGTGAGCAAGTTGCGAATGAGGTGTGTCAGCATCGAGGACTGTCCATCTATAACGATGTGTTCCCCAATTAAGGTGGCCTCAGGATAATGTTGGCGCTCTTGATTGACGAGGTCATATAGATCTAGGGTTTCAACTTGCTGCAGTGCGTGACCTGCATCCATACGACTGACCAATAATATGCTCTCTACCAAATCATTGAGTCCTGACAGGTCTCGAGTGATGGCGTGCGCGCGTTTGTCGAACTTTGCCTTAGTATCAGAGGGCAACGCAGCAGCCAACATATCCATCATCTCAATCTGCAAGCGAATACGAGTGATGGGCGTACGTAGCTCATGAGAGGCGTGAGCTAGCAGTAAATTATTGGCATCAACAAGGTGCTCAATCTTTTGGGCCGCTTGGTTGAACCCACGCGCGAGCGAGGCAATTTCGTCATTACCACGAGCATTGACTCGCACTGTAAAGTCGCCATCACCCAACTGTGCCATCTGTTGACTCATTTGATCGATACGCCATGTCATCGTGCGAGCGATCAGCCATAATACACCTGCCATGATAACGAGTAATAGCAGCGTACCAGTAAACAGATTGAGCGCGGCAGAGAGTACCGGTTTTTTGGGCGTCAGACGAGACTCGTACAGCAAGGTATAACCGGTGCTGCTAGACACTTGAGCTTGTTTGGTCGGTGAGGTCTCTGCAAAAGAAGGGAAAACGCGTGAGAATAAAGAAGGGGTAGGCGGTAGGGCTAATGGTAAATCACTGTTGTCCGTTTGCATGAGCAACCGACCTTCGCTGTCGTACAAGCCCATTTTTGCCTGTAGGGACTCATCAAAGATGTCAAAGCTTTTTTTGACAACAGCAAGCATAAAGCGTGACTGTAAGCGATTGTCTTTGCCAATAGAGATATTGAGCTCATGCAGAAATGGGTCAATTTGTCCCAAGATTTGTGTAGCGAGTATCTCCGATCGTATGCCTGCATCCTTGTCATGGACAAGTTGAGTCAGGAGCACCATGGCAACTGCAAACAAGATAAGTGCCAGCATGACACTGGCAAATAGCTTGGCAAAAACGGAACGAAAACCCAATTGCTGCATTAAATAATCTCTATGACCCTATTATTGAATGCTGATATTGACGCATACAATTGGAGTTTACGTAGTTTTTATGCATTATTCCATCATTTAATACGGTTAGACTTGGTCAGTGGCAAACTGATAACCCACACCGCGTACTGTGATGATGCGTTTTGGCTGACGTGGGTTGTCTTCAATCAAAGCTCGCAGACGTGAAATATGGACATCGATAGCGCGGTCAATATTGTCTGAACTGTCGTCATTTGGCATTGCTTGCCATAATTGTTCACGATTGAGCACTTTGCCAGAATGGGTAGCAAAATAATGTAATAGCTGAAATTGATGCGTCGTCAAGCGCACAGCTTCATCATCAATGGTGACCTCATGGCTATCAGGGAAGACGCTCAAACGCCCAAAAGTTAGGCTGTCCGACTGACTGTCCGCTTGATTTGGTTGCTCATGACGACGGATTACAGCGCGAATACGCGCCAATAGCTCACGTGGCTCAAAAGGTTTAGAAATATAATCATCTGCACCCATCTCTAGACCGAGCACGCGATCGGTGGTATCACCTTT
Organism: Psychrobacter sp. NG27; assembly: GCF_016106655.1. Classification (NCBI taxonomy): domain Bacteria; kingdom Pseudomonadati; phylum Pseudomonadota; class Gammaproteobacteria; order Moraxellales; family Moraxellaceae; genus Psychrobacter; species Psychrobacter sp. NG27. Next base: position 44,322 of record NZ_JADGIN010000011.1, on the reverse strand, counting down.
TGCTGTCAGCATGATAATAGGTACTTTATTGGTCATATTGTTTTTGTTGCCACGGATTTTTTGGCACACTTGCATACCATCCATGTCAGGCAGCATCAGATCAAGCACGACCAAATCAATACCACGCTCTTTGGTGTCTAGTAGTTCAAGACCTTCTTGACCCAGTCCTGCATGATGCACATCATAGTAGTTCATCGTGAGATAATCACTGATCAACTCTGCCAAATCCGGATCATCTTCAATCAATAAAATTTGCTTACTCATGGGATACCCTTTAGTTGTTGTTATGGTTTGCTAAGGATAGAACGTGCCATAAGATCTAATTATCGGTAAATATACCGAAGAACTGGATACTTTTAGCCATTAAATCCTTAAGCCTCTATGTTTTCAAACCTATAAAATATGAAACTCTCAAACACGATTGGCTCATTAATAGGAACCGCTCGAAAAAACATAAATCGTTTAAAATACTCGGTTATTGTTATATATGATACCGCCATATTGCCTAATTATGCTGTTACAAAACAAGATAGGCTTTGTTAATGTTTCTACGCAATGTAACTGTCACTATTAATTGCTATGAGACGATGACTTTTTTACCTTTAGAATCAAGGGGTAAGTCAGCCAAGCAAATTAAGCTGTCATTGCTCACACCAGCGATTAAATACTGTTTCGTTGTAGGATCGTACTCGACTACTTCAATGGGTTGGCGTGTCAAAAGTTGATCTTGTCCAATAATCCACACATTTGCGGTAAGCGGGCTTAGGGGCATATAGGGTGGTGATTGTAATTCTGTCAAGTCGACATCATGCAACGCGTGCTTAGGCACGATAGTACCCACCTCTATCTGACCATAATTGATTCGTCCTGTCACTTTCATATTGGGCTGTAATTTATCACGGCTCATTTCATTATCGATGACATTGACATAGACCAAGAGCTTTTTTGGCTGACGGGTGGCTGTTAGCTTGCTCACTTGCCCAGTAAACTGACCTGACAAGCCTTCAGTAGTAAAATTGACTGTCTGACCAACCGACAGTTGCGGCTTTGCTTGAATAGGAAGCGTCGCCATAAAATGCAATTTGGTTTCGTCACTCAGTTGCAGCAGTGTGGTACGAGGGTCTAACTGGTCATCTTGTTTAACATATAGATTTTCGATACGGCCTGAGAAGCTGGCACGAACGGTGATCAAGTCAAATGAGGGGGAGGATTTTTTGGCATCGTCGATACTGCGCGCAGCCCTATCGCTAGCATCAGTGTTATCTGTCGCTGTTTTTGGTTTTGATATAATTTTACTGTCAGCAGTCGTATTTTTGGGAGCAGTGATGTCGCTATCAGGAGCAGCGTTTTGACTGACACCAATCTTTTGCGGGCTATTAGATGTCACGTCATTACTGTCAGTACTATCATTGGTTGCTAGATCGTTCTGAGTTGACGTTTTTACGGTTGAATTGTCTTTGGTGGTTTCGTCCACTGCACTCAGTCGTTTGACAATAAATAGGGGCGCTCCTTTTTCTACCCATTGTTCTTTTTTGACCAGCACCTTTTCTACTTTGAGCGGATGTGCAGCAACAAAGCTGGTTTGTCTGATAGGTTCGATATGGCCTTGCAATCCAAGACTTGGCTGATAGCGGGTAGGCTTGATACTCAATATCTGTTCTGATGTCATCGTGACGCTATCACTCGTAATCACAAGTGGCGTCTCTACGATGGCTTCGTTTTCGATGGTTGAGGGCACGTCTTTAGGTGGGGATGGCTGACACGCTGCTAGCAGCAAAGCGATGAATACACAGAGGCCTTTTCTTTTATTGATATAAGTTCTTATATGTGTAGAAGCTGTCATCGCCGTCACCATTATAGTCATCATTTTATTATATAGTGAATTGAGGTATGACGAAATGTTTATGCACTAGTGCTACAGTCAAGAGAGCTAAAAGCTGATATCAAATAATTGAAACAAACAGTGGTTTTTCTAATAAAGACAGTTATTTATGGTACTTACGAGTTTGAACATTAATTTACTAATAGCTGGAAAATAGACAATAACTGTGCTAAAACAACATAATGAAATATACCACTACATTTTTATTACAAAAGAAAATTATACAGCAAGGTATATATTGACTCTATATAATGTAAAAACAATAAAAACAGTATGCCTTGCTCACGTTTAATGCTCTGAAAGCAGTAGTCTTTGTTCGAATATGGCAGATAGTAAGTGCCAATAAAGGGCACGAATAGCTATAAAGCGCTCACTTATTGAGCTGAATGATGGCAAAGTAGGGGTATAGCTGATATTTGTGATTCGTTTGACGGCAATTACTGATAAACAAGATATTCGCTGTCATAACACTTTATAATACAAACTCAACCGTTCGTATCGATCCAATAATAAGTGATGTCACAAACTAAGATGACTGTTAAAACTTTGTATTGACAGATAGTGTTACGAATAAATAGTCGTTAATAGGACAATGATAATGGAAAATAATTTTGCTGGTTTGAAAGTAATGATTATCGATGACTCAAAAACCATACGCCGTACTGCAGAAACCTTATTACAAAAAGCGGGTTGTGAGGTAGTCACTGCCATAGATGGTTTTGATGCGTTAGCAAAAATTGTCGATAATAACCCAGATATTATTTTCGTCGATATTATGATGCCACGTTTAGATGGTTATCAGACGTGTGCATTGATAAAGAATAACCCTGATTACGCTGGCAAACCAGTGATCATGTTGTCGTCAAAAGACGGTTTATTTGATAAAGCCCGTGGTCGTATTGTCGGGTCTGATGAGTACTTGACTAAGCCATTTAGTAAAGATGAGCTTTTTGATGCCATCAATCAGTACCGTTAGTCGAGTATATATAGCAATCTGTCGATTAATTCATACAATTGATGACGAGTTCTAACTAACGAATGTTAGGGAATTTATCGTATCAGTCAGTTTTGAGATACTACTTTCAATTGTACTGTCCCAATAATATATGAATATATCCTTACGGATATCTGAAAACAAAGGAAATTTCTATGACTACTGTTTTAGTCATTGACGATTCGCCATCAGAAATGGCGAAATTTCGCGATATGCTTGCCAAGAATCATTTCAAAGTATTGGAAGCCACTAATGGTGAGCAAGGCTGCCAGATGGCGGTTGATCACCTGCCAGATGTCATCTTAATGGATGTGGTCATGCCTGAAATGAATGGGTTTCAGGCAACGCGAAAAATCACCCGAGGCAAAACCACCTCTCATATTCCAGTCATTATGATTAGCACTAAAAATCAAGAGACGGACAGAGTATGGGGCAAGCGTCAAGGTGCCAAAGAATACATGAACAAACCAGTTGATGAAAATAGATTGGTCAATATGATTCGTACAGTGATGGAGTAACTCGTGGCTTCTAGAGGGTTTATTGAGCTTCTGCGTTCAGCAGATTTGGCACGCGCGCGCAAAGGTGGCCGCCGCGGTGGACAAGCGTTTGATTGGCAAGGCGTGGTGTTTGAGATCGGTGGGCAACGACTGGTTGCGCCTATGGGTCAAGTATCAGAAGTCTTGAGCATGCCAGAATATACAAGCTTACCTCTAGTCAAGTCTTGGATGCTCGGTATTGCCAATATCCGAGGTCGTCTATTACCACTCACGGATTTGGCCGATTTTTTGCAGGTTCCGAGCCTAGTGCCACAAATGAGCCAACGCAAAGTGATTGTTGTTGAATATAACAATGTTTTGTCAGGATTGTTGGTTGATCAAGTGCTGGGTATCGAACAGTTCACTCGTGAGCAATACCGTGCAGAGGCCATCGATTATGATTCGCCGTTTGCCCCTTATAATCATGGTAAATTTCTTAAAGCAGAACAAGAGTGGTATGTCTTTATGCCAAGCTTGCTCGCACAAGATCTACAGTATGCAGATGCAGCAATATAACAATAGGCAATAGAATATTTGTCTGCTGAGCAGTGACAGAATAATAGCGACTGACATAAAGCAGTGGCATGTCAGCATTTATACAGGCTTTGCTAATCATTGTTTCGATAACAATAAGATTGTCAAAGTCAGACACGATAAGACTTTGATGATGGTTTGAAAGGAATATGCAAGATGAGTGATGTTATAAGAAAACCTGTAAATGGCATGGCCAACACAGCGGCAGATAACAAAAATTCTGATAATACGTGGAAGCTATTATTGGGTCTTTTTGCCATATTGAGTGTGGCTTGTCTGATTTGGCTGATTAACTCGTTATCATCAGTGAGTCAGTATTTTGGCAACTTTAGCCAATCGGTTATTTTGCCAGTTGCTATTTTCACCGTCAGTGCGTTGGGTATTTTGTTTGCCTCATACCAGTTGCTCAGACAACGTGGTGGCTCAGAGCGCTTACTGATTGAAAAAGAAACCTTACGCCGCCGTCAAGAAGCCGAAGCAGAGTCTGAGCGTGCTCGTCAGATTCAAGAAGAAAACGAACGTAACCAGATCGCAATCTTACGTCTGCTTGATGAGTTGGGTGATTTGGCAGAAGGTGATTTGACGGTTAATGCGACCGTATCAGAGGACTTTACAGGGGCGATCGCTGACTCGGTAAACTTTGCAATTGACCAATTGCGCCAATTGGTACTAGTTATTAACAGTACGGCTAACCAAGTATCGCAGTCCTCAGATCAGACTCAGATGAATGCGGTTGAGCTGGCTGAAGCCTCTGAGCATCAAGCACAAGAAATTGCTGGTGTGTCAGCGGCGATCAATGAGATGACGATATCAATTGACCAAGTTTCAAACAATGCGTCAGAGTCTGCAACGGTTGCACAGCGTTCAGTTGCAATCTCTCATAATGGTGCTGAGGTTGTACAGCGTTCTATCGAAGGTATGAACGTAATTCGTGACCAGATTCAAGAAACCTCAAAACGTATTAAACGCTTGGGTGAGTCTTCGCAAGAAATTGGTGACATCGTCGGTTTGATTAACGATATTGCTGATCAGACCAACGTTTTGGCATTGAACGCTGCGATTCAGGCCTCTATGGCAGGTGAAGCAGGGCGAGGCTTTGCGGTTGTTGCTGATGAGGTTCAGCGTCTGGCTGAGCGTTCAGCAAACGCCACCAAACAGATTGAAACACTGGTAAAAACCATTCAGGCAGATACCAACGAAGCCGTCATGTCAATGGAGTCAACGACTTCTGAGGTGGTACGCGGAGCCCGTCTAGCAAAAGACGCAGGGGAAGCACTAGAGGAAGTACAGAGTGTTTCTAACACTTTGGCAGACTTGATTCAAAACATCTCAAACGCAGCAATGCAGCAGGCTGAGTCTGCGGGTCATATCTCTCATACGATGAATATTATCCAAGATATTACCTCACAGACATCCTCTGGTACGATGGCAACCGCTCGTTCTATCGGTGAGCTGAGTGAGATGGCTGCAGCACTACAAGAGTCAGTGACTGGTTTTAAAGTAACTAATGATGATGATATGTTGGCGCATGATATGCTAGCAGCTGAAAGTGGATTGTCAGCAAGTGTTTAATACAGACAGCAAATCTCCAACAAGTATTTTTGATTTTGAAACTATCTTGATGAATCGTACTGTTTTTTGCTCTTGAAGTCATGATGAGTGTCATAGTTGGTATTAGATAGGCACTCGATTAAGACAGTCGATCTTTCCTTGGATGATACTGTAATGGAAAACGACAGTTTTGGTGTAAAGCAGTGGCAAAGCTATATAGAGCGAGAGATCGGATTTATCCTGCCGAACATACAGCAGCAGTGGTTCAAAAATGCGATTGAGCATACCGCAGTATCGCATGAATTAACGACCGCGCAGCTGTGGTGCCAATTACCAAAAAATCATGAACTGCGCCAACACTTGCTAGACAAAGTTTTGATTCATGAAAGCCGTTTTTTTCGTCACAAGCCTTCTATCGATTTTGTCGAAAAATGCGCCTTGCAACATCAAGCTAGTGTCAAGGATACTGACGACGTATTTCGTATTTGGAGTGTGGGTTGTGCAAGTGGTCAAGAGGTTTGGTCTGTGGCCATGAGTTTGGCAGCAGTCCAGCTGCCAAACTATGAAATATTAGGAACGGATGTCAGTGAAGAAGCCATCAGAAACGCCCGCTTGGGTCAATATGATAGAAGGCAGCAGTCTTTAATTCCAGCAGATTGTCAGCAATTTATCCAGCCGTTAGCTGTTAAGAGTGGGATAGAGCGTTCAAATACCAATCACTCCTCTACTGTGTCAATGATGGATAATATGCAGCCGCATTGGCAAATTGCCTCTACTTTACAATTGCATGTTAGTTTTACTTTACATAATATTATCGAACACCGACCACCCACAGCGTATCTGCAAAACGTGATTATCTGCCAAAATATGTTGTTGTATTTTAGAAAATTTGATCAGCGTGATATTTTGGCACGTCTATCAGAACAGTGTGCGCTAGAGGGATATATTGTATTGGCTCCAGGTGAGGCGCTGTTTTGGCGTCCTTCAAATATGCGCCGTATTGCGCACCCACAGGTTAATGTGTGGCAAAAAATTAGTGCCTAAATAAGTGCTTAGACGAGTTAGGATGACCCTATGAAAAACCAGCCCAATGACATAGTGACGCTTGAGTGGCTACTACCATTGTTCAATCAGCAATTATCACAGGTATCTAATGGCTGGCAAGTAGATACTGTCAGCGCCAACTATGAGCAGATGGCAGCAAACTACCATCAAATCAGTGGTGCACTGACCATGATAAAACTGTCTTCTTTAGCGAGCCTTGCTAATAAGCTGAGTCTGTTAGCAGGACTGGCATCTGATACCGATTTATCTGTCAAAGACCGCCGTATGGGGCAACATTCTCATAGAGTATTGCAGCATGAGCTCAACCAACATGCACGCATTGGTAGCCATCATATCGCAACAGTAGATAGCGCTGAGGATAAGTTGGTTCAAGCCTTGTCCAAACGAGGTCTCTCAGTAGCGTCGTCTATTAGCACCCGTAATGCCCAACAAGAACATATATATACTGACACCAGCCATGACGCAAGTCTGAGCATTGTTAGCAGCATGGACATGGTCATACCAACCAGTGTCGCTGTCACCCATTTAGAGAGTCATCAATATCAGCAGCTATTATTGGTTTGGCGACAGCAAGTGCAAGCGTTGCTAGTGGCTAATGTCAATACATCGTCTGTGTTGGCAATCTTACAAAAAGTCAGCCACTACCTCTGGCAAACGGCAGAAGAGATGGATCTTCAGCGCCTTTGGTACCTCACCGAGCTATGGCTAAATGACCTTGCTGATAACGATACACCATTGCCAGAATATTACGCGCCCTTATTAAGTCAGCTAGACCATGCCATAGAGGCCAGTGCTCAGACAGAAATCTCATTGTCGTCAGAGAATGTTCAAGACCTCATCACAGCTGTCTATATTGAACTAAGTTACTTAGTAAATAGCAGTGACCGTACACAGTTAATCTTAGATGAGGTGTCAAAGAGCAACACCGCAGCGCCACGATTTTTGCTTCGATTATTGAACGAGCTTGATACCTTTATCTTTGAGCTGGATCAGCCAGAGACTCTTATCACGCCTTTGCAGCAAATAAAGCACCAGTTTGAGAGTCGTGGCTGGCGCTATTATGAGTCACAAGTTGAATCCATTCTGGCAGATTTGCAGCAGGCACTGTCCTCAGACACAGGGTTTGCACAAGAGCAGTGGCAGATTGAGCGAAAACTCCAAGAGTTGTATAACAGCATCCATAGTACTGAGCAAATCATATCACTCAAGATTGGTGAGTCAGCTTCTTTTTCTACTGTGCCTGATGTATCTGAGAGCAATGACAGACAGGATAGCGCTATACAGCAGATGGCTGCTACTGACCATGACTTGCGCGAGCTACGTATCGCGGTAGAAGAGATAAAGCAAGGCTTTGATGGATATACACAGCGCCAAGATATCAAGCTGTTGCCCGCGGCAGCCGCCTTTTCTCGTCTCGAAGATGCCTTCAATGATATGGGGCTTGCCAGTGTTCGCCAAACTATCAGCGATATAGCCAGTGTCTTTGCAACATTGACGATGCATCAGGTGGCAGTATTGAGCTGGGACATGATTCAAGCATTGGCTGAAAGCTTAACATCGATTGAACTATTTCTTGATAGGCTGGCGCAGCAGGTTTTTGACCAGCGGTTACTCACCTTGGCAAATAAACATACGGCTAGAGCAAACCAGCTCTTGGATATGTATCTTGACTCGCCAGAAACGCCACATGATACGTGGCTTGTCCAACAAGCCATTATGACTCATAACGTGACGCGCTATGATGATAGTGGCGAGATTGCGCCTGAGATAGCAGTAGACTCTACTATCGATTCAGCAGAAAGTGATGCGCTGAGGCATGCTCGTACGCAAGTCAAACCTGACAGCTTTGAAGTGGATGCAGACATTCATAATACCTTCATCAAAGAGGTGACGGAAGTTCTCTCTGATTTAGGGGATTTTTTGCCTATTTGGGAGCAGGACTCACAGGATCTGACGCCACTGACTGAAGTACGTAGAGGTTTCCATACGCTAAAAGGGTCAGGCCGTATGGTCGGTGCGTTTAGTATCAGTGAGATAGCGTGGTCAATCGAACACTTGCTCAATCGTTTGCTAAATAAGGCGTTACCTATCACAGACGACGTCGTAAATTTTGTGATAGAGACGACGAAACGTTTATCAGCACTGGTATTAGATTTTGAGGCGCAGCAACCTGCACGCTTTGACCCTGCGATTACTATCGTGCAAAGTAACAACCTCATGGCGCAGCAGCCTATCAATACTGGATTAACGATATCGGAGTCTGACAACAATGACATCTCAGATGAATCGGTAGAGAGTGCTTTAAGCGACTCAATGACCACCACCGATGATGCCGAACTGTCCTTATCTGATGATAAAGCGAGTAACACAGCGGACTTTTTAGCCAAGTTAGAGATACCAGAGATATTGCTACCCTTCATTCACGAGTCTGAGCAGTTATCAGCCGATACTAATGATGCAGATCCCGATATTAAAGTGATATTCATAGAAGAGGCCAACGACGTATTAATCGAAATCGTACCTCTGTATGAGCGCTGGCAGCTGTCAGCGACTGACCTAGATGGATTGAAAGATATCCGCCGTGGCTTTCATACGTTGAAAGGGTCTGGCCGTATGGTAGGGGCTAACTATAGCGCCGAGTTAGCATGGGCCATAGAAAACATGCTGAATCGTGTCCTAGATCGTAGTGTTGAGATGTCGGCTGACATGCATCAGCTGATTACGGATGTGTTGGCAGCATATCCTGCGATACTAACGGCGTTTGAGAGCAACAGCCAAGAGTACCCAGCTATGGTGCCCTTATGGGTCATCTGTGCCAATGCTTATAGCAAAAAGTGTGGTGATGAATTCAGCTATGCTGAGTTGTACACGCAAGCAATCCATGAGCTTGAGCCTGCGGCAGTTCAGGATGTACCGCTGCTAGCCGATAGTGACGAGACCAATAACGCTAGCGATAGCAATAGTGAAGAGATAGACACGACGCTGCAAACGATTCATTCTGTGAATGAGAGAATGGCAGAAGCGACTATCGTCCTAACGCCTCAAACTGAAGAAGAAAAAGAGTTTTGTGAGATATTTATTGAGGAAGCAGAGGCGCTTTTAGGTAATATCGACCAGTTTGTCAATGACAATCAAAACCGCGCATCTATCGAAGTGACAGATGATATTGTACGCGCCTTTCATACTTTGCGAGCTGCATCCGGTTCAAGCGCTCTAGCGGCTATCAGTGATGTTAGCGCAACGATAGAACATAGCTTGGCACTGTTACAGAAGCAAGACACGGCGATGAATGCCCAACACTTAGATGCATTGGCTCAATCGACCAAGCTAATGGAAGGCTATTTAAGCAATTATAAACAAAGCTTGCAGCAGCATAATGGTTCGGTAGAAGATGCACAAAGCCAAAAAGACATCGAGTCGTTGCAAGCGATGTTGGGTGGGCAGTATGTGTCTCAGGATACTCATGTCGACTCTGACCACAAACCAACGATAGAACAATTATTAGACAATCATATTGATGAATTGTTAGATGCTGAGTGGGATTTAGATGATGCGCTTAATCATGCTGATACAGCACAGATCAAACATTATGTAGAGCAACAAGTTTCACAAATTGCTGGTCTGGCGGCTAAGGCGCAAGCATTTCCAAAATTCACGACCATTCTTAGTGAGCTGGGTAATGCTTACGGCTATCTAAAGGACAATCTAGATCAAGCAAGAGACAAAGAAGTTCAATCTATACTACTGGCGGGTCATGCTCAATTGGTTGGATTGTTTGATGCATTGGCTGGTAGCACGTCATTGAAGATAGACCACAACGTCATCGACGAGCTACGAAGTATTTATCAAGAAAAAATTTCTGATGACATTGACTTTATCGTTCGAGCAGTCGCATCTCCTGAGCTAAAGCTTGAATCCATTGACACTGATGATGAACTATTAGAGATATTTTTAGAAGAGGCGCAAGAGCTTGATACGGCGCTAGATGAAAGCTTCAATAAGTGGCGCGATGACATTACTAATATGAATGCGCTAAAAGTATTGCAACGTCATTTGCATACCATTAAAGGTGGTGCGCGAATGGCTGGTATTCGCAGTATTGGCGATTTGACTCATGAAGCCGAAAGCGTTTATGAGTCATTTGTAGAGAGTCGCCGCCTGCCAACACCGCAGTGGCTAGAAGTCATGCAAATGGTGCAAGACACGATGTCATTGCAAGTCATGCATATTGTGAGTCATAAAAAATCATTCTTTACGCCAGAATTGATTGAGCAATTAAGAGTACTCGAAAAAGCTAAGGTATTGCCAAAGACAATAGAGCTTATTATACCAGCGCCGAAGAAGTATTTTGAGCCAACACGTCAAAGCCCAGCTACTGAAACAATTGAGCATAGAGCTGATGGGTTAGATGTACCCCGCTTAGATGACATGATCAAGCAATCATGGGCGAATGGACTACCTGATCTTGATATATTGGCTGTGTTCTTAGAAGAAGCAGAGGAGCTGACCAACCGTAATAAATACCTGCATGTGTTCTTAAAAGACACAGCAAATACCACCGCACTACAAGCGCTGCAGCGTGACATGCATACCATCAAAGGTGGTGCGAGGATGGTAGCAGCAACAGGTACTGCTAATCTGGCTCATGCCATGGAGGCTGTATATACCGACTTTGTGAGTCATCATCGTACAGCAACCAAAAAAGCATTGGAGCTATTGGTCGCCGGTCATGATTGGCTTGCCGATGCGGTATTTATTTTACAACAGCATATCAACCCGCCTACACCTACATTACTGATTGAGGCATTAGAGCAGTTTAGCAAAAATCCTGATAGCTTAAAGCAAATTCCTAAAGAGGCTCTACAAGCACAGCGTGAAGCCATTTTAATTGCTAAAGAAAATCAAGGCGCTCGTTATCTTGAAAAAGACATCAGTGACATGCCTTCTATGCTCAGAGACACCAATGAGGGAGATCAAAGCGCTAATAGCAATGAGATGATTCGTATCTCTGGTGGTTTGATTGAGCATATGATTAACCTCTCAGGTGAGTCAGCGATTAACCGTGCACGTATCGACATGGGCATCAGTAGCTTAACCAATAGTATTGAAGAGATGGGTACGACGGTACAGCGACTCGCCGATCAGCTACGTCGTATGGAAATTGAGCTTGAAGCCCAGATTCTATCGCAGATAGATGAAGATCTGATCGATAACGAAGACTTTGACCCTCTAGAGATGGATCAGTACTCTTCTTTGAATCAGCTGTCCAAGTCTCTGACCGAGTCAGCATCGGATTTGGTTGATATCAATCAAACGTTATTGGAAAAAACCCGTGACAGTGAGAGTCTGTTATTGCAGCTATCACGGACCCAAACAGAACTGCAAGATGGTCTGATGAACTCGCGTATGGTTCCATTTACACGCCTGACACCTCGTCTTGAACGTATTGTCCGTCAGACAGCCAATGAGCTTAATAAGTCGGTAGAATTGACCATTATTAATGCTGATGATGAAATGGATAGAACCATTCTAGAGCGGATAACCTCACCGCTTGAGCATATGCTACGTAACGCTGTCGATCATGGTATTGAAACCACGTCGACACGCTTAAAAGCAGGTAAAGAGCGTAGTGGGCACATTACTCTTGAAGTGCAGCGTGAAGGTAGTGAGATTGTCATTCAATTGACAGATGATGGGCGCGGCATCGATGTAGAGGCGGTTCGTCAGCAATCTATCTCTCAAGGCCTTATTGATGCCGACGATGACAGTCTGACCGATCTTGACATCATGCAGTATATTTTCAATGCCGGTTTGAGTACCAGTAAGCAGGTGACTCAGATATCTGGACGCGGCGTTGGTATGGATGTCGTTATTAGCGAGATTCGTCAATTAGGTGGTACTGTCTCGGTTGTCTCAGAGCTTGGTAAAGGCTCGCGTTTCACCATGCGATTACCACTGACGGTCGCGGTGTCTGATGCGCTCGTTGTGCGTGCAGCAGATCGTTACTATGCCATACCATTGGTACAGATCGAGCGCGTGGTACGTGTCAGCCCAGAAAAGCTCTATGATTATTATCAATCAAATGATGCGACGATAAACTTTGAAGACACGGATTATCGAGTACGCTATTTAAATGAGATTTTATCGGGCAGTAAGTTAAACGAGCTGGTCGTTAATACCAATACTAGCCTACCGCTGATTATCATTAAAAATCGTACTGGGCAAAATATTGCTTTGCAAGTCGATCAAATTGCAGGATCACGGATTGAAGTGGTTGTAAAACCGTTAGGACATCAGCTATCGAATATTCCAGGGGTTTCAGCGGCCACTATTATGGGTGATGGCTCAGTCATGCTCATTTTGGATCTGATTGCTTTGATGCGTAATGCGCAGTTGGTCAAAAATACAGCCAAAGCGACGAATGTTAGAAAAGGGCGCATTGAATCTAAGTCTACTATCTTGGTTGTCGATGACTCAGTCACAGTACGTAAAGTCACGTCACGTTTCTTAGAGCGTCACGGCTTCAACGTGGCACTGGCAAAAGATGGTATCGATGCAATTGAAATATTGCAGGATATGACACCTGATATGATATTGCTAGATATAGAAATGCCTCGTATGGATGGTTTCGAGGTTGCCACGCAAGTCAGATATAATAATCGTTTACATAATATTCCAATTATTATGATTACTTCACGTACTGGTGAAAAACATCGTGAGCGCGCCCTAGACATTGGGGTAAATGATTATATGGGCAAACCATTCCAAGAAAAAGAGTTGCTTGAGAAAATCCAAAAACTACTGGGTAAAGGGGTCAGTCTGACTGATGAAGGATAATGCACGTGTTTTAGCGCTGCGAAAGAAGAGTAAGAGTGACATTAATGTGCTGGTGGTGGCAGAAGACCATCGCCAGCGTATGGCTTTTTCAGATACAGTACGTAGCTGCGGCTTTACTCTGGTTGACTGCGTCTCAAGAGCACAATGGCAAGAAAAAAGTGAGCTGGCCAATACCACTGTCGATATTTGGTTGATAGACAGTGACTATGATGATGGCATGATAACAGCGACGACTGCCTCTAAACCAGCAGCTGTGTTGGTCGGTTTCAGTCAAGCACCTTATCTCAATGAATCTCAGCAATATGCCAAATGGCAGCGTAAATTGCAGCGTAAGTTTGCAGAGCTACTTGCCTTGCCGACGTTGGTAAATGCTGCTGCTTACAAGAAAAGTGAGCATGAAACAGACTGGCACTATGTGGTTTTTTTGGGTGCTTCTATGGGTGGGCCTAGTGCGGTAAAGGAGTTTTTAGATAACCTGTCACCCACACTACCAGTCTGTGTTCTACTGGCGCATCATTTTAATCATACGATGATTGAGACATTGCCACGTATACTCAATCGCCATAATAAGTGGCGCTGTGAAATTATCGCGTCCTCACAGCGGTTGCGAGCAGGGCATTGCCTGATCGCGCCTATAGATAAGCAAGTTGTGTGTGATTCGACAGGTCGAGTAATACTACTGGATCAAGCTTGGGTTGGCGAATACAAGCCTGATATTGGTCATCTTCTCAAAAACACTAGTGATGTGCATGGTAGCGAGCTTATCAATATTATATTTTCAGGTATGGGTAATGATGGCTCTCAGTATCTGGATTTAATTCAAGACAATCATAGTCAACTATGGGCGCAAGACCCGAGTACGAGTGCGTGCCCCAGTCAGCCTCAGGCTATTATTGATTCAGGCTATTGCGATTTTATTGGTAGCCCTACAGATTTGGCACAGAAATTGACTAACTATATCGGTGAAAGGGCAGCAAGCCATTCACGCTAACTTATTGTGAGCGACGTATGAAACAAATTTTGAAGCATTCGTTTGAGGCTGTCAGTCTATTGACCACCACTAATGGTATGTTAGATATCACGATTGTTCCAGCATTTGATCAGCCTGATTGGGTCATTCCAACCGGTCTGATTTTAAGCGTAGACAATCATCAAGAACGTGTATCTACCTATCATTGGCAGCAGCAAGACGTGGCTGTGTTTCACTTGTTACCACAAGATCAGTTACCAGATAAAATCATCATATTGGAAGGCAATACGACAGACCATCGATTTGCCTTACAAACCGCAGGTGACTTACGTCAAATGCAAGTACGTATTTCTGACGTCAAAGATATTGATTTAGCTGAACAGTTTGGTAGCACCGATATCGATGCAAGCAATGAGTATTTGGACAAAAATGAGATAGCTTCTTATATCTACCAAGCAGTCATGATTGATGATGTGATATACATGGTTGCAGATTTGGATAAGATCGCGCATCACCTGATTGATTTGGATGACTAGCTTCTAGTCTAGGTTTGGAGTATTCTTCACTTTATAGATACCGACCCAGTAATACTTATGACTTTTACGGTTGCATGAGTCGCTATTTTTTCTATAAAATTGATTGAAAATAACTTCGTACACAGATAATAGAGCCCTTCATGAACAATACTCGCTCGCATGTAGCAAAATGGCCCATCAGTAGCCGTATTTTTCACTGGATTAGCGCCGCTCTACTGCTAGTCACATGGTCAATGATCCTATTGTATGAATACTTAGGTAGCAACTCATACATTGGCTATCACAAAGCATTTGGCATCAGCTTGCTGTGCTGGATGATTGCGCGTGTGATAAATCGTATATTTACCAAAGCGCCACCGCCGATACCAATGCCAAAATGGCAATCACTGGCATCGAAGCTGTCGCACTTCGCTCTGTATGCCATCCTCATTGCAATGCCGATGGCGGGTCTATTAATGTCTGTATATGGTGGTCGACCAGTCGATATTTTTGGCTTGTTCCAAATCCCTGTATTCGTTACGCCTGATCGTACCTTAGCGCGTTTTTATAATGATTTGCATGTGGATATCATTTGGACAATGATTATAGGCTTTACCGTGTTACATATCGCAGCCGCGCTATACCATCAGTTCGTCAAAAAAGACAATTTAATAGCACGTATGAAATAGGCGGTTAGTGATAAAAACCTTGATATAATGCCTTTACATGCTATACCAACAAATATAAAGAAATAGACACATACAAAAAAGCCCTAAGTAGATTACTTAGGGCTTTTTCAGGTGAGACCTAAAAGCGTTCATTAATGGTATGAGTGTTTACCCATTTACTTTTTATGTTCAGGCAAATTGATATTCATCTCTAATACATCCAAACTGTCCTCAGAACGATGATTGATGTTGACATCATCAATCTGCACACCATTGACGTATTTATTAACCACTTCTAAGATTTCACGCTTCATTTTCTCGATACGATCAGCCGTTAGTCGGTTGTTTAAGCGGTTTTCGCTAGCAACGATAACCTTCAGTCGCTCAGTCGCTAGATTAGCGCTGCCTGAATTATTGTTATCGTCAGTACCAAATAGGCTACTCCAAAATCCTTTTTTCTTAGTCATTATTAACCCCCAAACCAGCGCTGTAGTAGACTCTTTTTCTTCACATCAATATGACGTAGTGGACGCTCTTCACCTAAAAAACGAGCGACGATATCATCATAGCATTGGCCAGCAACAGAATCGGTATAATGAATAACAGGCTCACCGTGGTTAGAAGCCTCAAGAACAGAATGACTTTCAGGAACAACACCAAGCAATGGTACTTTCAAGATATCATTAGAGATGGTATCAATATCCATCATCTCATTTGCAGCAGCACGTTCAGGATTATAACGAGTGATGATCAGATGCTCACGTACCGTGCCTTGATTCTCTGCCACTTTCTTGGTTTGACTCTGCAAAATACCGATAATGCGATCCGAGTCACGTACTGATGAAATCTCAGGGTTAGTAACGATAATGGCCTCATCAGCATGATACATCGCCAACTGTGCACCGCGTTCGATACCAGCAGGTGAGTCGCAAATGATATAGTCAAACTGCTTAGAGAGCTCATCCATCACTTCTGATACGCCCTCGTCAGTCAGTGCGTCTTTATCACGTGTTTGACTGGCAGGTAGGATAAACAAGTTTTCAAGCTGTTTGTCTTTGACCAGTGCTTGTGATAAGCGTGCGTTACCAGTAATAACATCCACAAAGTCATACACAATTCGATTTTCACAACCCATGATCAAGTCTAAATTACGTAGACCAACATCAAAATCGATAACAACCGTTTTATAGCCACGTAATGCTAAACCAGCGGCAAAAGACGCACTTGTTGTGGTTTTACCCACACCGCCTTTACCTGAAGTGATTACAACTATCTTCGCCACAATGGCACACTCCTATGAATCAATGGGATATCTTTTATATGAACAGCATAATTGCAGGATATTAGCCTACTAAATTACACTATCTGCGAAGCTAGCCTAGCATAAATAAACAAAGATTTATAGCCAGTCTATACAAAAGCAGAAAAACAACTTATAGACAAGCTATTAAGCCTTTGTGCTTGATCTTAATAGGCTGATATTAATGATTCTGACGCAATAATAAAGGCACCTATACCTCTTAGATTTTGACAAAAACCAGCCTGTCTTATCGATCACTCTCTTAATTGAACCGACTCACTACATAAATAAGTTCATCAGCTTATTAAAGTAGGGCAGTCTTATTCATTATAGGTTCGACGGTCATGCAGTGTAGCCAGTTTGTTTTTCACAAAAATTACCTGATCGTGTATTCTTTTTAATAAGGTGACTATTCCTCTACATTTGGTTGTTGGTACTTCGTCATCTATGGCTTATTATCTGTCTGCCACTATGTTTCATCCATCACCGTAAACACCAACCCTTCGCCTTCGACAAACCTAACCTGTACCGACTTGTCGATGACATGTGGAGGTAAGTTGTCTCGCAGGCAATAAGTCCCTGCAACGGACACCAATGAGGGGTTGAAAACTTGGCAAAAAATCCGAGCATCTTTGTCACCTGTTGCGCCTGCAACCAAACGACCTTGGGCACGGCCATATACGTGTAGGCTGTTATCAGTGATGGCTTCAGCACCGCTATTGATACTACTGGTCAAAATCAAGTCACCACCGACGTGATTCAGGCTCTGTCCTGAGCGTAGCATCTGATCGTAGATGAGACTGGTGATGTGTTGAGCGCTCAGCAACATCTCTGCTGGGGCATTAGACAGGGTCGTTTCAGTCTGAGAGGTGCTAGCGGCAGCATCAGCACTATCGTTGTCACTGGCACCGTTACTTGATGTGGATTCTGTAGATTCTACAATGGGCTTAGGCGTGCTTAATGGTTTTTTGCTAGGGATAATGCGCTCGATACGCTTGCCATCTGCTGGAAAGATAGCTAGACGTTGCTCAATGGCTTGTGAGTCGAGTAAACCCGTCACAACGCCGATGGGCTGTAATCCCCATGACCACAGAAGCTCTATCAATACAGATAAATCTTGCTCTACCTCACTATCAATCAGAATAGGGATATTACTTGATTTATTGCTGAGCGTTTCAGCGAGCTGTGCCTCGATAGCACCTAGCTCATTTGTACTGAGCTGCAAGCGTGAAAAGGTCAGCATCTTGCCATAGAATGCCAAAGCGGGCGCGGTGCTTTCGGTCTGGGTATCGTTGTTTGAAACTGTCATATATAAACTCTCAAAAATAATGCTGTCGGCTACAGTCACGGTCGTATTTTTATGGTCAAATCAGGGTGTTTGGGTGTTTGGGTGTTTGGGTGTTTGGGTGTTTGATAGTCATGTCACGGATTTAATCCGTTATAGATTTAACATGTCTTGATGTTTCCACTGCTGCACTTTTACCTGTGCTTCAAACTCAGTCAAACTGTCTTCAATGATACTCGAAATTAAAGTATCTAACGCAGGAACATTGGTATTTATTTGAGCAACGCCGCTGGCAATCGCCACCATCAATGAATCAAGGAGCTCAGGATCAAGCAGGCGTGTGTTCAGCGCATATATCACATTTTCGCCTATATTGTGCCCAACGTGTTGCAATTGCGATTCAATCAAACTGCCCGCAATCGGTATCATGCGTAGGTAACGGCGCAGCTCCGGTGTATTTGCTAGACCTTCTTCAATCGCATTGCCTACTTCAGTGGCCAATATATTGCCGCCGCCTGATGCCGCGGTTAACGCTTGTAGTTTGGGTACTAGCTCAGCACGTAATACAGATAATAGTGCTGCTTCAATTTCATCACGATTTTTTGCAATCGTCGAGTCAATAAAGGATTTATGGGTGTCTGAATTGGTGAGCTCTTGCCGAAAGTTTTGTATCGTGGTCAAAATCACACGATCAGAAAGCTCTTCTAACAATAAGTCGATATAGAACTTAATGCGGTTGATCCATGTTTGCGGCAACACTTGATAACCCAGCTGGTATAGTCGACGCCCAATAACCACGGCGCGTAATAAGCGTAGGGCGCGTAGCTGCGGAAAACAGCCCAACACTTCATACCAGTGCACAAAAGGAAAAAAGAACCAGCGATAGTAGACTTTATCCTTGATAGAGATAGCCCAGCGTACCAACAGCTCAAACACTAGAAATAGCGTAAAAAAGCCGCCAACCGTGCGTAGCGGATCATGCAATGTTGTTTGATACCAGACAAGTGCCTCGCTCATAGTCAGCCAGTTGGCAGCATTGGCACTAAAGTTGCTCATCAAGATAGCATCTAGACTGATTAATAATAAATCAATACTGATGGCAATAAGCATGACGATATCATAAGTCAGTTTTAGACGGCTTGGTTTTGGACGATTTGGCTTTAATGGCTCACCTTCTGCTAGATGAGGCGAGACAGGTGCTGTTGCTAGAGGCGGGCTAGTAGGGGAGGTGGGCACAGTCATACCTTATAATGATAAATGGCACAAAGCGTGAATGGATTTTGATCGTGATACTGGTTTCAACGAGCACATATTGCCGTCAATACCGTAACAATTCTCAAAAAACGATGACTAGTGACATTATCAATGAATAAGGCTAAAAAACAACCCATCTCTTACTAAAATATACGTATGTCTCTTACTAAAATATACGTATGGATTTGACCATTCTGATAGCGCGTGTCCTCAGGATAATAAATAGATACCCTAAGAAGTTAATAAGAACTATGGTTTAGGGTTGTCTGAAAAATCTGCGAGCATATCTGTGATGCGTTGGTCTTTGTGATGCCAAACTTGTTCGACCCAATCAAACATTTGTGCTTTGATATCTTCATCTTCTTCGTAGCCGCCTTGTTTGATACCAGTGAATAGAGTCTCTGGTATGTCGATATATCTCAAATCAACGCCCAAACGTTTGATATTGCCTTTCCATAAATCGCCATAGCTTGGCACACCATCAGGGTACACGATCGTCATATCTAATATACCATCGATATCATCACCTAAGGCGCTGATGGCTAATGACAGGCCACCCGCGCGTGGTTTTAGCAAATGAGTATAAGGAGATTGCTGCTTGGCATGCTTGCCTTTAGTAAAGCGTGTGCCTTCTAGATAATTCAACAAGGTAAAGGGTTTGTCTTTTAAGAGCGCGCAGGCACGCTTGGCTTCTTCTATATCTTTACCCTTTAACGCAGGGTTTTTTGCGATGGCTTCTTTGGAGTGCCTACGCATCATGGGAAAGTCTAAAAAGTAAAAGGCTTGACCGACAATAGGAATATAAATCAGCTCAAACTTGGTAAAAAACCGCGTTAGTGGTAGGCGCTTTTCGCCAATGTATTGCACGATACTGGTGTCTACCCAAGACTGGTGATTGCTGACAAGTAAGTACTTACCATTGATATGTACATCATCAGGTAGTGTGATTCGCCAGTCTTTGCGCGGCAGCATGTCATCGATCAAAGCACTGTTACTGCTGATCCAATAAGTAGCGATTTTAATCACGGCTTTGTCTGCGATGGGAGCGCCCGTGATAACTTTGCCAACACCCATCAGCCATAATGGAATGCTACCACCAAAGCTGTTGGCCGCGATAACGCCTGTGGCTGTGGCAAGTGAGATGGCCTTACTGAGTGTTGGGGCACGCTTGTGCATTTTTCGAATGGCAGATGTCAATCGCATGCTCAATCCTTTTTGTTCAATCTTATTAAATTGTGTCAGTTGCCGATAGATTTTAGCAAATATTTCATCTAATCTTAATTAGGGCAAGCCTTATTTGGCGGTATAATTTTAGCAGAATTGGGGCAGGCGAGATGAGGGTAAACGTGACTTGTGATAGCAGAAAATGCATGATATCTGTTAAGACGATAGAGGGTGCCAGTAATATAATCTGCACTTCTCATACATAGGCATGACAAAATATTACACACGTTTAGATTGCAGTTGCCATAATAATGGCGATAACTACTTAAAAGATTAATGGATAATCTTTATAAAAAAGCACGATTTATATAACTTTTGCACACAAATTTGATACTTGAGAGGAAATATTATGCGTAATACATTAATGATTGCAGCAGTAGCATCAGGTCTGGTTCTTAGCGGTTGTACTACTACTGCTGATGGACAACAACGTCTGAATAAGACTGCTATTGGTAGCTTGGCTGGTGCAGTTGGTGGCGCCGCTATTTCTAAAGCAACTGGTGGAGATAAAACTGGTCGTGACGCAGCGATTGGTGCAGCACTAGGCGCTGGCGTTGGTTACTACATGGAGCGTCAAGCTAAGCAGCTTGAGCAACAGATGGCTGGTACTGGTGTGACTGTTGAGCAAAACCCAACGACTGGTAACATTGATCTTGTTATGCCAGGTAGCATCACGTTCTCATTCAATGATGCAACGCTTAGCCAATCATTCAAGCCTACGCTTGATAAGCTAGCGACTACCATGAACCAGTATAACCAAAACACTATCACTATTGCCGGTCACACTGATAGCGTAGGTTCAGCATCTTATAACATGGGTCTGTCACGTGACCGTGCTTACTCAGTTGCTAATTATCTAACAGCTCGCGGTGTTGCTTCTAACCGTGTTAACGTCGTTGCTTATGGCGAGTCACGTCCAGTTGCAGATAACAACAGTGACTACGGTCGTCAGCAAAACCGCCGTGTTGAGCTAACAGTTAACGCCCCGCAGAGCGTAAACTAATCTATAATTCTTTATAGATATTGAGTGCGTATCGTCTAGATTGAGATAGGTATTTCCAAAAGAGTCAGCACTATGCTGGCTCTTTTTTTTGTGTTTAAGTTGGTAAAAGCAGTGGATTTTCGTAGCTTAAGTTAATATAAAATTAAATATTGATAATGATTATCAATAACACTATAATTTACCAGTGTTTTTTATCATCACGATATTATAAGTCTTGCTCGCGTCTCACAAATAACGATGGCGTATGGATAAGGCAGCTAACTGTAATTATGGCTTGATTATCAGAATAATTGAGGCTACTTAACCAAAACAAATTTTTGCTATATTTTTGAGGATATGTATGACGATTACCACAGTAAAGAGCCGTAAGATTCTACCAACTACTTTAGCTGTTGCACTGGCAGGACTATTGATGGTATCGGGCTGTACCAAACAAGCCGATGAGGAAACGACTGCGAGCACAGAAGCGCAGGCAGAGGTATCAAGCACTGAGTCAAGTGATGGCACAGAGATGTCAGCAGCTGAAAAAGCACACATTGATAGATTGGTTATCAGCTATGCAAATATGGCACATGCTGCTTACAAAGACTCACTCGACACTGCTAAAGCCTTGCAAACAGCAGTAAACACATACGTAACCACGCCAACACAAGAAAATCTAGACGCTGCCAAAGCGGCCTACAAAGCTGCGCGTCAGCCATACTCACAAACCGAAATTTTCCGTTTTGATGAAGGTTTTGTGACAGCAAATGATAAGCGCGCTATCAATAGCATCGATAGCTGGGAAGGTCAGATCAATGCTTGGCCACTGGATGAAGCACTGATTGATTATGTCAGTGATGACTATGAAGGCGAATATAATAGCAAAGACAACGTCATCAATAGTGATAGTATCGCTGTGGGTAGTGTCAAGCAAGATACTACTAGCATTACGCCTGAGCTACTTGCAGAAATGAATGAGATCGGTGGTAGCGAAGCCAATGTCACGACGGGCTATCATGCCATTGAGTTCATGCTATGGGGTCAAGACACTAACGGCGTCAAAAAAGGTGCTGGCAATCGTCCAGTCACTGATTATGCGACTGAAGCTGGACAGTGTACCAGTGGTGATTCGGTCAACGAAGATGCCAGTATTTGTGAGCGCCGTGGTGATTTCTTAAAGGCAGCGACTCAATTGCTAGTGGATGATTTGACCGCGATGGAAGCCCAGTGGCAGCCTGAAACTGACAATACCTTGCGTAGTGATCTGATGGCACGTAAATATGATAACGGTCTGCGCCAAATCATGTACCAAATGGGCAGTTTAGCCTTGGGTGAGCTTGCCTCTGAGCGTATGCAGGTTGCTTTCGTTACAGGCTCTACCGAAGACGAGCATGAGTGCTTTAGTGATTTGACGCATCTAAGCTATGCCAATAATGCTCGCGGTATTCAGAATGTCTTTAACGGTAACTATAAAACCGTCGCTGGCAAAACAGTGGGTGGCTATGGCATTAAAGACTATCTCACGGATAACGGACATACAGAGGCTGCTGATAAATTGGCTGCTGACTTTAGCAAAGTAGAAGGTGCATTCAACGTCATCGTAGAAAAAGGTGAAAAAGACGGTATCAAGATTGATCAGATGATCGCAACTGTCGGTCAAGCAAGTAAAGAAGGCATCTCTGCTGAAGAGCAAAATACGCGCCGTGGATGGGTTGAAGCGGGTATTAACAGCTTGCAAGAGCTGACCGCTGGTATCGAAAACGCGGCCAAGGCTGTCGGAATTGATAATCTAGATGCAGATGCGGGTTCACAGTTTTAGGCTCAGCTGTGATGACTAAAGGCTGTTCATGCTATTTATGATATTGCATCAGTGATGACAATTGAATGAGCATTGGCCTTTATACAGGTAAATTGGATATAGTACATACGTTGTCGACTAGGGTTGGCAACGTATTTTTACGAGCATGAACATGAGCTGATCAGCCAGTGTTTTAGATGGATTATGCCTAGGACGAGTAAGGGCGTGACCGCTCGCAATTTTTATGGTTCTACTCCAAAACCAAGGCGCTTAATTTTTATGAAAGCCATTTATACCAAATCTTCTGCTTCTCTTTTTCCTTCTAAACGGTCAAACAACCTCCCATCCAAACTTGTGCTCATGATATTGGGTACGGTTGCATTGAGTGCCTGTCAGCCAGCTGATAGTGTGTCCAATGACACCTCAGACAGTGAGAGCACAGCAAATACCAGCGAAAAAAACCAGCCTCTAACATCCGAGCATACCAAAAATATTGAAGCATTGGCGGGTGTGCCGATGCAGCAGTTGGTCAGTTTTGATCCTCAAGAGATTAAGCAAGGCGGCGACTCTGGTATCAGTATCAGTAGTGCAGAGAGCTACTCGAAGCCTTCATCGAACATAGCGGCGTCGCGCAAGGGGTCGTTTTTCATCGGAAATGCATTCTTTAAGCAGCCATGGGTCATAGCCCCTGCCAGTACTGACAGTCGTGATGGACTGGGTGCATTGTTCAATGTGGCAGCTTGTCAGTCCTGTCATGTGAAAGACGGACGAGGCCACGCGCCGATGACCGCCGATGACGATGCAGACAGTTTGTTGATTCGTCTGTCTATGCCTGCGACCACGGACGAGCAACGAGAGCAACTAAAAAACTCGCTCATCGAAAAAGTCGTCCACCCGATGTATGGGGGACAGCTGCAAGATCGCGGTATCCAAGGTGTGCCTGCTGAGGCCAGAATAGCTGTGCAGTGGACAGATAAGCCTGTGACTTTTGCTGATGGGTATATCGAGACGCTACGCGCGCCAACGTTTAACTTAACTAATCCAGGTTATGGTGCTTTTGACGATGCGATGATGGTATCGCCGCGTGTGGCGCTACCAATGATTGGACTGGGACTGTTAGAGCAAATACCTGATAACGATATCAAAAAACAAGCTGTTAATCAGGATAAAAGTGACATCAGTGGTAAGTTCAACTGGGTCATGGATCCGCAAACTGGCAAGCAAGCGCTTGGGCGTTTTGGTTGGAAAGCAGGTCAAACCAAGCTGATTACTCAAAACCAAAGTGCATTTAATGAAGACATGGGGCTGACCTCAAATATTCGTCCTAATGAGTCATGTATGCCAACGCAGACAGCTTGCTTAAAGGCGGCGACTGGGGCTGATGGGCAAGGCAATGGTAAGTTGCCTGTCGAAGTGAATGATGAAGTGGCTAAGTTTGTGGAGTTTTATACTCGTAATCTAGCAGTGCCGCATCGCCGTAACGCTGATGATGCGCTCGTACTCGCTGGTAAAAAACGCTTTTATGATATGGGTTGTCAAAGCTGCCATACGCCAAGATATCAGTTGCCAAAAACCGACGATGATCATCTTGAGCAGCATGGACAAGTGATTTATCCTTACACAGATTTGTTATTGCATGACATGGGTGATGATCTCGCTGATCGTACAATCGCGGGTAAATTGCCGCCGAAAGATTTCCAAGTTGAGTTCTTAGCCAGCTCTTATGAGTGGCGCACACCTGCACTTTGGGGCGTGGGACTGGCTCAAACGGTTGACCCACAAGCGACGTTTTTGCACGATGGTCGTGCTCGTACGCTAATGGAGGCTGTACTGTGGCATGGCGGAGAGGCCAAAAAACAACAGCAGGAAGTATTGAAATTAGATAAGAAAGGTCGCACTGAGCTAAATGCGTTCTTAAAATCATTATAAAAACAACACGGCCAAATACAGTGTGTGACCTGTTTTTGATAATGATGTATATACGATATAACTGATTACTTATAATATTACCGAGAAACTTATGAAAATAAACCACGCTTTGGCAATGGCGCTATCTGCATTGAGCGCCGGATTGCTTATTAGCTGTGTCAAACCCGCTGACGATAATAAAGCGGCAGAGGTGGACAGTGAAAAAGTCGTACAAGACAGTCCAGCAGACGTTGATGGTGCTAGCGCTGAAAAAATCGTCGCTGTCGATATCAGCCCCGAGACCCAAACGACCTACTTGACGCATGTGGCAGACGAGATTGTGATTCCAGCCTATGCCGATGTGGCCAAGCAAAGTGACCTGCTGAACGAGTTGGCGCAAAAACACTGTCAGCAAGCGCCTGTCAGCGGTGACGAACTACAGTCACTACGCGCGCAATGGTTGGTACTAGCACAAGCTTGGGCGAGTGCTGAGATGGTCAATTTTGGCCCTGCGACTGCCAGTATGAGCAATCTGTACATCAACTATTATCCTGATGAGCGCGGTTTGGTACATAGTGGTGTGGCAGATTTGATTGCTGCCAATCCAAAGCTAACACCAGAGCAGCTCGCTGACGAAAGTGCGATTGTGCAAGGCGTGCCAGGATTAGAGGAAGCCCTATATGCCAATGATACCTTGAACGCAGGCCAGTGTGCTTATGTGATTAGCGCAACGAGTGCGCTGAGTACCCGTCTAAAAGCTATTGAGAAAAACTGGCAACAGAATGCGACCGAATTATTGGCGATTGACAAAACAGCCGAGAGCGATCGAGGCCTAAACCAATGGGTCAACTCTTTGCTGTCATTGATTGAGACCATGAAATCTAATGCGATTGATCAGCCACTTGGTCTAACCGGCAAAGCAAAAGGCCATTTGCCAGCTGCTACTGCTGGTCAAAGCCGTGCTATTGTCAATGCCAAATTAGACACTATCAATAAAGCCATGACCGACCCTGTATTGACGGCTATTCTCAACAGTAATGGCGAAAGTAAAGTAACGGACAATCTGTCAACTGCCTTGGCTGATACAACCACGTTGCTGGCGCAGATGCCAGAAGATCTGGCAAAAGCGGACAAAGCTGATCAAAAAGCGCTATATGACCATCTCACGACAGTCACGCGCTTAATCAAGCGTCAACTGATCCCAGCACTTGGCATCCGTGTGGGTTTCAATAGCACTGATGGCGATTAGACAATGTCTACTATCGAAGCGAATATGACAGCGCAAGTGCCCACAAACCATCAATCATCGTCTGAGGGGCAGTCAGGAGCACTAAGTTATGAGCTACTGACAACCTCGATGCTGACAGCACTTGGTACAGTAGCTCTAGTCGGCATACATCACCGTTATCGTAAACAGCAGCATCCAGATGCCAGTTTGCAAGACTATGTCAATGGTATTCGTACGCAGTGGCAGACATTACGATCTGTCCCTGATTCTACGCCGACGCTCGCGCGCCTTCGCTATGCTTGTCAGCAAGCAGCGGCAACATTGCAGCAGGCTTATCATCATGATATAGGTGATGACAAGCCTGCTTCACCTGACTTTACTTCCATGCACACGACAACGATATTGGTGCGACCAGTCAGCTGGGTCAGCGGTGTGGCATCTATGCCAAAAGACCACACTTCACTGAATCATAATGAGCATGATTTTGGTGTGGTTGGTATCGATGCTGACAGACAAATCGTTTGGCAGACGACTATGCCAGAGCGTGTCCATGATATCGTCGTACAGCCCCTGTCCAAGCCTAACCGTGAACCTAAGCCTGATATTCAAGATGAGTCTGATGTTCAAGATAAGTCAACTTATGCTACCCAAAAACGCGATGTCGTCGTGATGGGACGACGCCCAAGCGAAAATTTTTGGGTGCTAAAGACTTCTAATGGACAGGTACAATATGCGATAAAATCTGACGAGAATCGACATTTTTATGGTCATGCTTGCTATAGCTTAGATGGCAAATGGCTCTATGTGACTGAGAATGATACAGTCAGTTTGGCAGGTAAAATTGGTATCTATGATGCCAACGATGCTTATCAAAAAGTAGCAGAGTTCGACTCGCATGGTATTGGTCCGCATGAGCTGATTATGCATCCTGATGGTCAAACATTGGTGATTGCAAACGGCGGTATCAAAACTGAGCAGGCTTCACGAGAGGAGCTAAATCTAGATACCATGCGCCCATCATTGGTGTATCTGAATCGCCATGATGGCACACTGCTTGAGCAAGTGACTCCCGAGCACAACCAGATGAGTGTGCGCCACTTAGCCATGCACGATGATGGCACTGTCATGATTGGTATTCAGTTCCAAGGCGAGAGGCACATCAATGTGCCTTTGGTATTGACTCATCAGCGTGGTGATATCAGTTTGACACCGCTCACGATGCCAAACAATCAATGGCAACGCTTTCATCAGTATATCGCTAGCGTGGCCGTCGATAGTGAGCGCAATCTACTCTGCGTAACCACGCCGATTGGTGGTTGTGCGGCGATTTATGATTTGACGACTCGAGATTTGATCGATGATGTCAGTCTGCCAGACTGTGCAGGGGCTTCGATTTTAGCTAACTCTGATGCATCAGCTAGCAACATGGACGACCGTACCGAGCCATTAGGGTTTATCGTCAGTGATGGGCAAGGACAATTAACAGCGTTAAGAGTAAATGCTTTGCCAAAAGTAACACTGGATGCAAATGATGCTGAACACTCTGAGCGTATTATTAAAAGCAGCAAACCACATAAAATGTCTTTTGATAATCATTTACAAGCGCTGTGCTAGGTAGCGGTCGCTGAGGGTTATTACTGAATAACTAAATAGGCGAGGCGATTAATAATGACTATTACTAGAATCTTAGTAATAGTCATTCAAGGAGATAGGATATTAGCGTAGACATCAGTTTAGATACTGTCAGGCAACAGCTCATGCAGGCTGGTATCGAGCTGCATGTCAGCAAAAAGCGTGTCAAAAATATTAACTTTCGCCTAAAACCTTATTCACTGATGGTCTCTGTGCCGATGACTATCAGTAAAGCACAGCTAGCACAGTTTGTGGCCAAGCGAATACCTTGGGCCATGATGCATCACCCGCAAGTACTAGCGCAATACAAACGTAGACAGAGCACGTCGTCTGACACTTCAGCTGCTAATAATTCAGTTTTATTATGGGGTGCAGAGCAATCATTTACGCTCAATCCCGATAAAAAAGTCACATACTATCGGCAACAACTCTCCGATGTCATGCCATCGCTATTTGACAAGTGGCAGCCAATCGTTGGCGCTCATGCCAATGAGATTCGTCTGAAAAAAATGCACACACGCTGGGGCAGCTGTAACACACGCGCAAAGCGAATTTGGCTATCCGTTTATCTGCCTGCTTATCCTATCGAATGTACTGAATACGTCATTGTCCACGAGCTGTGTCATTTATATCACGCCAATCACAGCCCTGCATTCTGGCAGACAGTGGCAACAGCCATGCCAGATTATCTGCAATGGCATAATATGCTGGCGGGCAAGACAGGTCAGTTGGATTGAACGTATCACCTAACTATCTAATCACCTAATCGCCTAGCTATCTAATCACCTAGATAGGCCTAGTAAATACCTTGATATTATTTATGCTACCCTCCTTGTTTAATGGGAATGTTTGATAGCAATCTACTGCATTGTCCTCACCATTTTTAAAGTGACGACATGCCTTAATAAGCCTGATATGATAATAAATAACGGTACGAATCGTGTCGTTTAACTATCGTGTTTATATACAAGGATGTCATATGGAAAACGTCAGTGAAGCAGGTTTTTGGCAGCAGCGCTATGAGAGAGACAGTATCGGTTGGGATATGGGTCAAGTGTCACCGCCGCTCAAAGCTTATATCGATCAGTTACCTGAGAGTGCAAAAGATCAAGCGATATTGGTAGCGGGTGCGGGTAATGCTTATGAGGTGGGTTACTTATATGAGCAAGGGTTTACCAATGTGACGTTGGTTGATTTTGCGCCTGCGCCGATTGAGGCGTTTGCAGAGCGCTATCCTAGTTTCCCCTCTGAGCATTTAGTTTGTGCGGATTTTTTTGGTTTGTCAGCTGAGCAGTATCAATTTGATTGGATACTTGAGCAGACGTTTTTTTGTGCGATCAATCCATCGAGACGTGATGAATACGTGCAACAAATGGCAAAGTTACTAAAGCCACAAGGTAAGCTGATTGGATTGTTGTTTGATACGGATTTTGGGCGGGATGAACCACCATTCGGCGGTACCAAAGAAAAATATCAGCGGCGTTTTGATACGCATTTTGACATTGAAATTATGGAGCGCAGTTATAATTCACATCCAGCGCGGCAGGGTAGTGAGCTATTTATAAAGCTGCGAGCAAAGTAGTGAATGAATTTCGCGTTTTATGTTATCACGAGCCTGGTTTTCTAACAGCTCATAATAATAGTCAGTCAGATACAGTCTTGGGTGTGCCAGTAGTCCCTCCAGTACGGCAGTGCGCCCGTCGCGGTACTGTGTATCTAAAACATGCGCATACTCTTGACGTATGGCGTTTGCATACTGCTGATAGGTAGACCACGTTGTACCCAACACACTCAAGTCCATATCTAACAAATACGCTGCGTCGTTGTATTTGTCATTGTCTATTAACGTATCTATCTGATGATTAGCGGTCATCATGATGAGTGTATAGATATGCTGGCATTGCTCATCGCTTAGATAAGGCGTTAATGCATCGACTGCATACTCTGCACTTCTCAACTCATTGTCTGAGCGGGTTGGGTCATATATTACATCATGGTAATACACTGCCAATGCAATGATATGTGGCTCAGACAGAACGTGCTGAATACTCTCAAACTGGACGAATAATTGCTCAATATGCTCGAGGGTATGATAGGCACGTTGGTGTTCGCTATAGTGCGCTGCGATATCTTGCCAAAGTATTTGTGCCTGCTCTGGCGTGACATCGCTATCGATAGCAGATAAGTGCAAGTAAAAACGATTTCCCAGCTCGGTATTTAGTGATGATAGTTGGCTCATACTCATACTTTATTGCCTACCAGCTATTTCGTATTAGCTGCATCTTTGAACGCTTGGTTAAATACCTCTCCAAGCAGACTGACATCGTCAACACGCGCATAGTTTAGACGGGTAACAAAGGCAATATGGCGGTGCGGTCCGTCTTCTGCCAGTGGTATCGCGACGGCATCTTGGTTTTGCAGATGTAGCTGATCGAGTGCCATCTCAGGGACTAGCGTCGTGCCCATGTTGGCAAGTGCCATTTGAATCAAAGTGTTTAGACTGGCATCTGAGAAGCTCGATTTCATTTGGGCACGGTCAAAATGACAGACAGACAGCGTTTGGTCGGTCAAGCAATGCCCTTCGCCAAGTAACATGAGATTGGCAGTTGCTAGCTCGTCTGCATTGATAGTTTCAAGCTTGGCATGGACATCGTCTTTTGGAAATACAGCAAAAAAGTCCTCACTCCAAAACTCAAAACTGTGTAACCCATCGACCGCATAGGGCAGCGCAATGATAGCGGTGTCAATATGACCGTAACGCACTTGTTCGAGCAGACGCTCAGTTTGTTGCTCAACGATGTTCATACGGAACTCAGGATATTGAGCACGCAGTGCAGGCAGTACTTTTGGCAGCAAGTACGGTGCAATCGTTGGAATGATGCCCACGGTCATGGGGTAAGCTAGCGGCGTCTGATGGCTGTGCGCGCGCGTGGTCAAATCACTGACTTCAGAAAACACTCGCTGTGCCCGTGTGAGGATGTCCTGACCGATAGGGGTAATCAGTACCTGTTTGTTATTACGCTCAAAAATCTGCGTATCCAGCTGTTTTTCTAATTCGGCAATACCCAAGCTTAGGGCAGATTGTGAGATATTACAGTCTTCTGCTGCGCGTTTAAAATGACGATGTTTGGCTACGGCTAGAGCAAACTCAAGTTGTCGTAAAGTAATCATAAAACCTCTCTTTTAATGGGTTTTTCATGCAAATTATTATGCTTAGTTGACCTTTATAAGGCAGTAAATTACCAATTATGAACCAGTGATAAAGTATAGAGAGAATAGTTTAACAAGTTTAATAAAACAAAACATCACATTAAAAACTTTTAACTGGATTAACCATAGAATTCGCGTATAGTTTGTCGGGTAGCCCAGATTCATTAAGGGTTAATCTGAAAAACCATATAAATAATTTTCAATTTACTTCACTATAAAGGATCCAATCATGGCGTCTATCATTAATCAAGAAATCCCAGAATTTTCAGCAGATGCGTACGTAAACGGTGAGTTTAAAACCATCACTTCAGAAGACGTAAAAGGCAACTGGGCAATTTTCTTATTCTACCCAGCTGATTTTACTTTTGTTTGCCCAACTGAGCTTGAAGACATGGCTGCTCATTACGACGAGCTTAAAGGCCTTGGTGTTGAAGTATACTCAGTATCAACTGACACGCATTTCACGCACAAAGCATGGCATGATTCTTCAGAAGCCATTGGTAAAGTACAGTATCCAATGATCGGCGATCCTACTGGTCGTATCACTCGCGGCTTTAACGTGATGATCGAAGAAGCAGGTTTGGCTGAACGCGGTACTTTCCTAGTAGATCCTGATGGCTTAATTCAAGTAGCTGAGATTCATGCTGGTGGTATCGGCCGTAGTGCAAAAGACATGCTACGCAAAGTAAAAGCGGCACAGTATGTTCGTGAAAACGACGGCGAAGTTTGCCCAGCAGCTTGGGAACAAGGCGGCGAGACATTGAAGCCAAGTCTTGACCTAGTTGGTAAAATCTAAGTAGATATTTCACTGCTTAAGTAAATATAGTATTGGTCGATACCGTTAGGTCAAACCAGTACAACTAAAAAGACCCTATCAGCGATTGTTGATGGGGTCTTTTTTTTGCTTGTATGCTATGTAGTTATATACTTTATAAGTATCAGTCTTAACCTGCTTGGTTGGCATCTATGGTTCTATAGATCTCGTCTTTGAGATGCAACTTCCGTCGTTTCATTTGTTCTATTTCTTCGTCACGACTGGCATGCTTTACCAAATCTTTTTCGAGATAATTGATCTTTTGATCAAGCTCAGTATGCTCATCGAAAATACTCGCAAAATGACTGTCTTTGAGCTTTAGCTCGGCAATAATATCTTTATTGTCGTGGAAGGTATCTGTTTTTCTCATGTGTTCATCCTTGTCATGAAACGCAAGCTTGTCATAAGCAGTTGCGTATTGTTGTAAAAGGCGGTGTAACGTAAGAACTATTCTCGATTGTAGCGAAAAAACCCCTTAGAAACCACGTCTATTATCTGTCAGTGTATTTGTATTTAATTTATTAAGTTAAATAACGATTGGTTTTATAAAACATAAAGTTTGAGTTTCTCAGCTTGCCCAAATCCCTCAAACACCTGATAATAGGGACATCAAAGGGTACAAGCCCACTACATATTACGTTTTATACAAAATTATTAATCCCAACTATTTTATATTTAGACGCGCAGCATGACAGTTGCCGTTACATATTCAGCCATAATGAGGAACAAACATGATAGACCAAAATTTATTAGATGCCGTTAAGAGCTACAGCGAAAATATGACCCGCCCAATTACCTTCGTATTGGGTACGGGTACACATACAAAACGTGCAGAATTGGTGGATTTTTTGACCAAGATTGCGGGTACAACCGATAAAATCAATTTCGATGCAGCAGCAACTGATGATAGCCTACCTAGTGCGATTAGCTTCAAAGTAGTGAGTCATGTTGAAGGTGTGTCAGCTGATACTGGTATTGTATTCAGCGGTATCCCAGGCGGCCACGAGTTTACTTCATTGATTTTGGCAATCTTGCAGGCTGGTGGTCATACGCTTAAATTGGATGAAGGTATCCAAAAGCTGGTCAAGCGTTTTAATAAGCCATTACAGTTCCAGACCTATGTGTCGTTGTCTTGCCACAGTTGTCCAGAAGTGGTTCAAGCATTGAATCAATTTGCGCTATTAAATGATGGTATTAGCAATGAGATGATCGATGGCGCCTTGTTCCAAGAGCAAGTAGAAGCGAACAAAATCCAAGGCGTACCAGCAGTATTTTTAAACGGTAAACCTTTTGCTAATGGCTTAATCGATACGGCTAAATTGATCGGAAAATTACAAGAACAGTTTCCAGATCTACTGTCAGAAGTAGAAGACGATGCTGAGCAATTAGAGCAGCAAGACGTTACTATCATTGGTGCTGGTCCTGCAGGCGTGGCGGCTGCCATCTATACAGCACGTAAAGGTCTGAAAGTAACCATGGTCGCTGATCGTATCGGTGGACAGGTGAAAGACACACAGGATATCGAAAACTTGATTTCAGTACCGCTGACCAATGGTACAGACTTATCGACCAATTTCGTCAAGCATTTGGCCGAATACAACATCACACTAAAAGAGCATGTGAGTGTCAAAGACATCGGCGAGACTGAAGAAGAGAACTACCGTATCCAGTTAAACACGGGCGAGACGTTTGAGACTCGCAGTATCATCCTAGCGACTGGTGCTCAGTGGCGCAAGCTGGGTGTACCGGGCGAAGAAGAAAACATTGGTAAAGGCGTGGCATTCTGTGCGCATTGTGATGGCCCTTTCTTTAAGGGTAAAGATATCTCAGTCATCGGCGGTGGTAACTCAGGTGTCGAGGCGGCACTAGATTTGGCAGGTATCGTCAATCACGTCACTGTGCTTGAGTTCGCTGATGATCTAAAAGCTGATCAGGTACTCATCAATAAAGCCAAAGAAAAAACCAACATCGAGTTCATCACAGGGGTAGCCACCCAAGAGATCAAAGCGACTGATGGCAAAGTGTCTTCAATCGTGTATCAAGATCGCAGTACTGGTGAGAACCATGAGCGTGATTTATCAGGAGTATTCGTACAGATTGGTCTGGTACCAAACACTGGATTCATCAAAGGCTTTGTAGATTTAAACCGCTTTGGTGAGATTGAAATTGATGAGCGCTGCCGTACCGATCGCAAAGGCATCTTTGCTTGCGGTGATGTAACCACCGTGCCATTTAAGCAGATTAACATCGCGATGGGTGAGGGTAGTAAAGCGGCATTGTCAGCGTTTGAATATTTGGTCATGCAGTAAGCTGTTTCGGTCTACGCTATGCAGCAGTAAAGTTAGTCTAAGAAGCCACCTCTTTTGAGGTGGTTTTTTTGCGCTTGTGTAGGAATTTTTCTATAGAATAGCGCCTAAAGTTTAGAAACCAGTCATTTGGATGAGTGAACAAAGCAATTTCTCTTGAAGAATATTATCATTTACGTTACAAATGCGCCATTTTCGTTACAAATACGGGTCTTAGATGCGATAATAAGCCCAATAAAACCTATCATAGCGTCATGAACTATAAGGAAAATAGCCATGGAATATATAGAATCTTTTTTTGCCCTAGTCGGGGATCTAACGTGGGGCTGGGCACTCGTGCCTATGTTAATTATTTTTGGTTTGTTATTTACCATTGTGGGCAAGTTCGCCCAGTTTACATATTTTAAACGTATGTTCCGTGTGTTTAAGACGGATGAAGTAGGGGATGACGGCATTTCTGCCCGTCAGGCGTTGCTGGTGTCGATCGGTGGGCGTGTTGGCGGTGGTAATATTGCTGGTGTTGCCGTTGCGATCTCTTTAGGTGGCCCTGGTGCGGTTTTTTGGATGTGGGTTGTGGCCCTCATTGGCATGATGACCAGTATTGTTGAGTGTAGTTTGGCTCAGCTGTACAAGCGTAGAGACAATGATGGTAACTTTCGCGGCGGCCCTGCAACCTATATCCTGCATGGTTTAGGTAAAGATTATCGCTGGCTCGCCGTCATTTATGCGATCTCGCTACTACTGTCTTTCTCTATTGGGTTTGTGGCATTCCAAGGCAATACGGTGGCAGGTTCTGCGCTTGAAAGTTTCGGCATTGATCGCTGGATATCAGGTGCAGTACTAGTGGTTGCAGGCGGTTTTATCGTCTTTGGCGGTATCCAGCGCATTGCAAAAGTAGCCGATGTTGTCATTCCTGTGATGGCCTTAATCTATATTGGTATGGCGCTGATTGTTATCGTGCTTAATATCACCGAACTGCCTGCATTGATGGCGATGATTGTTAAAAATGCGTTTGGTATTGAATCTGTCGTAGGCGGTGGTATCGGTGTGGCAATTGAGCAAGGCATGAAGCGCGGCTTATTCTCGAATGAGGCAGGTTTGGGTTCTGCACCTAATATCGCTGCTACTGCTTATGCCACGCATCCTGTCAGTCAAGGTATCTCACAGTCACTGTCTGTGTTTATTGATACGATCGTCGTGTGTAGTGCTACGGCATTCATGATTTTGCTGAGTGGTGTATATCAACCCGGTGCTGAAATCGATGGTATTGTACTAGCACAGCAAGCGCTGACCGCTCAACTTGGTGATTGGTCACAGTATGTGTTAACCATCTCACTATTGCTGTTTGCACTAAGCTCTATCATGTATAACTACTATATGGGCGAAAATGCGATTAACTTCTTGGTTAAGAAGAATATCAAAATGGCGACCTTGGTGTTACGAATTGTCGTGATTGCGATATTGTTCTTGGGAGCAGTAGCACCTACGGCAACCGCAGTGTTCTTCTTTGCTGACCCGCTAATGGGCGTGCTAGCACTAGCAAACTTATTGGCCTTGATTATGTTGTTTCCGCGAGCCAAGCGTCTACTTGACGACTTTGCAGGTCAATTAAAAGCAGGGGTTAAAGAGCCGTTATTCGATGCACAAGAGTATGAAAAACTGGATCTCGATCTGAGTGCATGGGGTAAAAAAGCCGTAAAAGAAGCATTAGAGCAAAAGCAGTAAAACGTTATGCTTGAAGTCTTATCAAATAAAAAACCACTTTAACGTCAGTTAAAGTGGTTTTTTTAATTGGCTAGTACGCCCACAAGTGACAAAATCTCACCCGCTTCATCTTCTTCAATAACCCGTGTCTCTGCTAGTGCTGACTGTTGCCACGCTAGTATGTGCGGGTTATTCATCATGGTTTGGCAATATTGCTTGGTCAGTGGTTTGAGTTCGATATCAGAGGCATCGGCATAGGTCTGTAATCGCAGTACCACTGGGGCAAAGAAGACATCAGCTGCTGTGACATCTCCAAATAAGAAACTGTTTTCTGAGCGTCCTTTTAAACAATCAGCAAAAATACTCTCAATGCGAGCAATATCTGCTAAGCACGCGTCGCTTGGTTGTATCTTAGCGGTTGCTCTGATATTCATAGGCATCTCGTTACGAATACCTGTCAATCCTGAATGCATCTCCGCCACGATACTTTGGCAGTAGGCACTATTTATTCTACTTTGACTGTCATGCTGTGCGCTAGCGTTAGACTTCTTTATGCCTGTCCAAATATCACTATCCGTAAAGTACTCATTAATATGTATCGCAATGGCCAGCGTATCCCAGACGGTTACTTGCTTATCGTCCTCACCATAGACCAATATAGGTACTTTGTCCGTTGGTGAATACGCTTCAAGCGTTGGACGTGCTGATGGATGGAACAGTTCGATAAGCTGCTCATCAAAATCAACATCGAATGCTTTGAGCAGCAGCCAAGCTCGTAGCGACCAAGAGGAGTAATTTTTATTGCCGATGATAAGTAGCGGTTTTTGCATCATACAGTCCTATTAGCCATATCAATTTTTTATTATAGTCAAGCCTATATAAATCCGCTACATCGTCATCCTCGCTAAGCATACTAATGCATAACTTGCACTCGGTTTCCTTGTATCGAAATTATATTGAACTGACTATATGTACTCAATATTGAAAGTGTACCAGTCTATAATTTGAGCGATATTTCTGTCATTTAAGTATTATTTTTTCACTCAAATAATCTTCTAAAAAAAGCCCATTCAATATTTGGGCGGGCTTTCTATATTTTTGCATTCAATATCATCAGTTTTTATTTCTGATCAACGCAATAACAGGAATGGCAACCACATACATCAGTACGCCATACAGGGCAGCAGGTAGGGCAATGGCAGGCAGACCTGCTGCCGTTCCCATGATAATGGGGGCTAAGGTGATGGCAGTGGTACTGTTTTGAATGCTGGTTTCTATCGACACGGTCTTGGTATCAAACCAACTAAGCTTTAATAGCTTAGACGTCAACATACTCAAAGCAAATAATATGACAATAATAAAGACAAGCTCTAGCCCAATGGCAGTCGCTTGTGATTTGAGTAATGCCCAGTTAGAAGCGACCGCAGCGAAGACAATCAGCACAAAGAAGATACTGGCGATACCATTTAAAATGCCGCTTTTGCTGACCATAAAGTTAGTGAACTTGCGGCGAGCGAGCATACCAAGCGTCACAGGCAACGTGGTCAATAAAAACATCACTAGACCAATCTTTACCGCGCTAATAGAGCCCGCTTGGTCTTTCATGAAATGATCAAACGCTAAGGTGATAAATATTGGCAAGGTGATGACCGATAGCAGACTGACCACGCCGGTCAATGCGACAGACAGGGCGACATTGCCTTTGGCATAAAAGGTCAGCATATTGCTGGTCACGCCGCCTGGGCAAAAACTAATCAGCATAATACCAAAGGCAATGGTTGGCGGCGGTGTAGTGATAAGTACTACTGCTAAGGCCACTAAAGGCACAAAAACAACTTGATTGACGAGACCGACAAAGAAGGCTTTTGGATTATTGGCAATGACTTTGAAATCACTGAGCTTTAAACCTGCTCCTAGGGTAAACATGATGTAGGCGAGTGCCAGTGGGAGTAATGCTAACGCAGTGTTGTTCATCAAACATTCCTTGTAAAACTACAGTGCCATATCAAGATGGCTTTTAAAAAAGAAACAGTAGTAGGCTTATACGCGTATCGCGCAGCTGCTCACAGTCCATGTGTGAAATTGTTTAAGCATCTAAGTATTTAGAGAGTTAAGTGTTTATCTATCTTACATCTAAACGGTGAATCCTCTTAGAGAGATCACGTGCTTTGATCAATAGTAGTAGTATTACG
This sequence comes from Psychrobacter sp. NG27, assembly GCF_016106655.1. Classification (NCBI taxonomy): domain Bacteria; kingdom Pseudomonadati; phylum Pseudomonadota; class Gammaproteobacteria; order Moraxellales; family Moraxellaceae; genus Psychrobacter; species Psychrobacter sp. NG27. Next base: position 5,930 of record NZ_JADGIN010000011.1, on the reverse strand, counting down.
TGCGTTTGGTAACCCACTGGGTGTGACTATAGAGGTTTTTATCGTGTACATCGGCAGTGAGATTCTACTCATAATAAAAAGCCCACAAGATACTGTGGGCCAAATTTGTTGATTATCTCGTCAGTTAAGCAGTACTATTTATCCAAACTAGTCATCCAGCAAGTCCATTTGCTTGGCGGCTTCATAGATCCCGTTTGAGCGGTTACCAGTACGGCAGAATATCAGCATTGGCTGCTCAGCTTGGTTAAAGAAATCAGCAAACGTTTCGACGTGGATTTGGTTAAGCTCGTTACCAGCAAATGATATTTCTTTGTAAGCCAGTCCCGCTTCTTTAGCTGCCGCTTCAATCTCTGCGCTGGTTGGTTGATTTGGCTCTTCACCATCTGGACGGTTATTGATGATGGTTTTAAAACCATTTTCGGCAATCATTGGTACTTGATCAGGGGTGATTTGGCCGGTAAAGCTAACTTCATGGCTCATGAGAGCTCCTTATTATTGTCTATATGAAAAGGGTATATCGGTTGTTTGAATACAGTGCTAAGCCTAATCTGAATCCATCAACTTCTAAAGATGAGCTATGTAAACATCGTAACAGTCTTTATAAATGCAACTATCTTTATAGTAGACCTTGCATCAAAGCACTTTGATACAGCAGTTTGGCACGTGCGCCAGTACCACAAAACATTAGTATGGGCTTTGGCATTGAGTGATAAAAATTAGCAAACTGCTCCACAGTAAACAGACTCAAGCGCTCATCATCAAAGGGTAGATGATGGTAGGCTAGGTTGGCTGCCTTGGTCGCCGTCGCTAAGTCACAACTGTTAGGCTGTGTCTCAATTTCAGCATCTGGGCGTATATTGAGCACAGAGCGATAGCCAAGCTCAGCAATCTTCATACATTGGCTTGGGTATATTTGCTTATAAATCGTTAATTCATCGGTCATAAATGGGATCAATTGTGTTTGTTAAGGGGTGTTTTTTATTAAAGCTTATCAAATCGTGTGAGCATACTATTCTGAGCATAACGTGCAGCTACTCAGTTGGTCTAGGATAACACAGGCGCTATCATAGCGATATTGTGTTGTAGACGACAATAACATTTGAGGAGTAGCCACTAACATAATATTAGTACTAGATTTTCTTTAAGGCATCGACGGCATCTAAGGTACTTAGATAAACCTGCCCTGATAGCTCAGTCACCAATGGAGTATGACCGATAATGTCCATGACAGGGCCTTTGATGAAGCTAAAATGTAAGCGCTTATTCTGTAATGTTAACTCGTGGTTTAAGGTGCAAAGCATCTCTTGAGCAGTCAGGTCAATATGATTGACAGCGGCCATGATGAGAACAATCTCGTGCGCCTGTGGATGCTGCTGCATGGCATTGAGAATACGATGATGTACGGACTCACTATTACCAAAAAACAAACTCTCATCGATACGTAGCATCAATAAATTATCAAACGTCACAACGTCGTGGCGATTGATATTGCGAAAGTGTCCCGTATTGCCTAACTGCCCAACGATGGCAACGTGGGGTTTGCTTGACTGCCAAATTAAACTGGCGAATGACACCATCAGACCGATGACCAGTCCGGTGTTTAGCCCAAATATGAGCACCCCGATGAACGCTGCCAAAAAACTGGCACCATCCAAGCGATCACGCTGCCAAGCTGACTTTAAGGTGGCGATATCTATCAGTCCAATGATAGAGGCCATGATGGTGGCACCCAACAGCGCGTAGGGTAGCGGGGCAAGCGCATCGCTAAAGGCGACCAGTGCAGCAATCATGATCAGCACAGTCACGAGGCTGGCAAGCGGTGTCTTTGCACCTGAGTCGACATTGATAGCGGTACGCGAAAATCCACCTGCAACTGCAAAACTCTGAAACAGTCCACCAGATAAATTGGCGAGCCCTAGCCCAGTCAGCTCACGGTTGGCATCAAATTTTTCGCCGCGTAGCCGTGCATAAGTGCTGGCCACTGAGCTGCTCGATACAAAGATGATAAGCGCCATCAGACCCGCTGTGGGTAAGAGCTTGAGCGCTTCTTGTAAGTCTGTCACATGTGGCAGCGTAAAGCTTGGTAACCCACGCGGTATACTACCAATGGTCGCAACGCCACGTGAATCCCAATGTAGCGCCATACTCAGAACGATGGCTAAACCTAATAAGATAAGTGGAAACAGGCGTTCTGCCCATTTAGCATAGGACGATGACAGCCACGTTTGCCATACCCACCCGCTCGCGTAGCGGTTGGCAACCAGCAGTACAAAAGCTACGACACCGATCAGTAGCGTCAGTGGATGTAGCTGATTCACATACAATTGCATGGTAGATAAGTAGCCAATTAAGCTACTGCCAGTGATGGGAATTGCCATCAGGTACTTGAGCTGGCTTATAAATATCAGCACGGCAGCCCCGCTCACAAACCCTGCTGAGACCCCGCGACTGATAAACTGCATGATCCAGCCAAGCTTTAACCGTCCGGCAATCCACAGTAATGCGCCTACCATCAGTGCCAACAGACTCGCCATCAGTGCATATTGCTCAGTGCCCTGCTCAGCATAAGGCAGTAGCCCACTGGCCGTCATAATGGCAGTGATCGCAACAGGGCCCACGGCTTGTACGTTACTTGAGCCAAGCCAAGCGTAGACGAGCACAGGGACAATGGCTGCATAGAGCCCATACACAGGCGGCAACCCTGCAAGTACGGCATAGCCTAAGCTCTGCGGTATGACCAATACGCCCACCACAAGCCCTGCGACCAAATCAGTCGGTAACGCTGTAAGCTGGTATTGGCGCAGCCAACTGGGAATCAGACGAGCAGCGATAGAAGACATATCAATACATCACCAATATAGAAAGCAGCATAAAATAGTTAGGCGAGTACGGCGTTATTCGGTTTTGGCACAAAATCTCTGATAAAGCAGCTCTAGTACGGCTAACGCATCATCACTTGCGATACTATAGTAGATTTGCTTACCTTCGCGGCGTGTCGTAACCAGCGCATCTTTACGCAAGATACCTAGCTGTTGCGACAAGCTTGGTTGCCCAACACCGACCAAACTCTCAAGTTCGCCGACGCAGTACTCACCTTGTGTCAACTGACAGAGCAGCAGCAAGCGATCAGGATGTGATAGCGACTTTAGCAATTGGCTGGCTTGCATCGATGCTTGCTGCATTTGTTTGGCCAGATCCATAGGGGCAAAGTCCGCACTATCTGATAACGCATCATCATTAGCGCTGTGAGTAGAGGTATCTACTGCTGAAGTAGAAGTAGCCAGAATAAGCTCCTTGTATAAACATGACGATAGACATCGCCGTACTGCTGAACAATATATAGTTGATTATCAAGGATATCAGGCAACATATCAAGTTATCATTATTTACATTATATAAATTGATAAACTATAGAGTGGTTGCTATATTAGATATAACAAATAAATCGTCAACACAAATGTATATTATATACGACTGCCTATCACACTTAAGGTTAATTAGAAATAAAAATTACTGTGGTATGAATGGTCATATATAAATAAAGAGGTAGCCATGCAAGTTCATTCTTTTTTAGACAGTGACACAGAAACCTATACCCATGTACTCGCCGATGTCGAGCAGCAGTTATGCGCCATCATTGATCCAGTATTAAACTTTGATGCCAAATCAGGCAGAACGAATACCAGTAGTGTTGATGAAGTCATTGAATTCGTACGTGAGCAGGGCTGGTCGCTTCAGTACATCATTGAGACCCATGCCCATGCAGATCATCTATCGGCTGCAATCCATGTCAAAGATAGTCTGGGCGGGCAATTAGTCATCGGTCAGCATATTACCGAAGTACAAAAAATCTTTAAGCAAATCTTTAACTTCGATACCAGCTTTCGCACCGATGCCAGTCAGTTTGATATTTTGACAGATGAAGGTGAGACGCTAGCACTTGGCAGTATTACCATCACTGCGATGTACGTGCCCGGTCATACCCGTGCTGATATGGCTTATCTGGCTCATGATAACGAAAAAACAGTAGTGTTCGTTGGTGATACCTTGTTTGCGCCTGATGTGGGTACAGCCCGCTGTGATTTCCCTGGCGGTGATGCCAAAACTTTGTATCAATCTATCCAAAAGCTATTGGCGCTTCCCGAAGATACGACTATGTATCTGTGTCATGATTATCCAGGCGAAGGACGAAAACATTGCCCAACCACGACGGTCGCAGCGCAAAAGCTAGAAAACATCCATGTCAAAGACAGTATAAACGAAGCTGAGTTTGTACAGATGCGTGAGCGCCGTGATGCCACGCTGGATATGCCGCGCTTGATTATTCCAGCAGTGCAAATCAATATCGATGCAGGAAAATTTCCGGAGCCAGAAGACAATGGTACGCGTTATCTAAAAGTACCGATTAATGTACTCGGTGGATAAGTTAAACAATGAAATAACTGAAAAATCGTTACCCGATGCAGCTCTACGTAAGTATCGTATGATTAATATCTATAAGAATGCTAATCTGTAGACTGTCCGTTTTATAGATGCTGTGTATGACCAACTGCAAGCGCTAAGTGCGGCAATAACTGGAGAGAGCAATGAATCCGTATGAGCGTTATGTATTGCCAAAGCTGATAGATATCACTTGTAGTACAGGTTATGTGATGAAAGCGCGATCTAAAATCGTCCCTCAGGCACTAGGTGAGGTGTTAGAAATTGGTATTGGCAGTGGTCTAAATTTGCAGTTTTATGATGCTAAAAAAGTCTCCTCTATTATCGGTGTCGATCCAGCAGCGCAGATGCAGTCGCTCGCTCGCAAACGAGCCGCTGACATTAGTATTCCAGTGCAAGTGATAGCCGTTGATGTACAAGGTATTCATGCTGATACGGATCAATTTGATACCATTGTCATGACTTTTACATTGTGTAGTATTGATGACCCAGTAGCCGCACTCAAAGAGATGGCACGCGTGCTAAAACCTAGCGGACGCTTACTATTTTGTGAGCACGGCTTAGCGCCAGATATCTCTGTTAAGCGTTGGCAGCATCGATTGACACCTTTTTGGAAACCGATGGCAGGTGGTTGTCATCTGAATCGTGATATTCCATCTATCATTAGAGAAGCTGGTTTTGTCATCGATGAGTTGAGCGAAGCGTATTTGCCAGGTCCACGACCGATGAGCTACGTATATAGCGGCGTGGCACAGCAAACAGCATAGAGAACAAATATGAATGTTCAACAGACCCTAATGAAGAGTCTGCAAGATAACAAAACGATTAGAATAATTAAAATAGGAATCAAATGATGAGTGACCAGAGTTTTCATTTAGTATGTCCACATTGCCAAGCAACCAATCGTTTACCTGTAGCTCGGCTCAGTGCTGACCCGAAATGCGGCAAATGCAGTCAAGCATTGCTAACAGCTAGCCCACATGAGCTCAATGCGCAGACAGCTAATAAGGTCATTCAAAAAAATGAGGTATTGACCATTGTAGACTTTTGGGCAAGCTGGTGTCAGCCTTGTATCATGATGGCACCAGAGTTCAAGGTTGCTGCCAGTCAGTTGCCGCAGGTGGTCTTTGCCAAAATACAAACCGACAAATACGAGCAAGCAGCTGCACCTTATAATATTCGCAGCTTACCGACGATGGTCGCTTTTAGGAACGGTAGGGAGGTGGCGCGGCAATCAGGTGCATTACCCAGTCATCAAATCATTCAGTGGGTACAAAGTTTACAACCGTAGTGTTCAGAGATTTGGGATGCTATCCGATACAAGTGATTGTATTTAGATACCAAAATATCAGTCGTCAAAAAAGCCAATACGTTTATCGCGTATTGGCTTTTTTATGGTGTCATAACGATGGCTGGTGGTGTATCAAAAAGTATGCTGAGGAATTGAAGGAGGGGTGATAGCCGAAGCAAGATGATATATTTGAGGTTAT
>NZ_JADGIN010000010.1:0-85450 GCF_016106655.1 Psychrobacter sp. NG27 | reverse complement strand
TCGCTTCGCTATTCGTGAAGGCGGCCGTACTGTAGGCGCTGGTGTTGTTGCTAACGTACTAAACTAATCTATCAGTCTCAGTAATGAGCTGTTAATTTAGTCATAAAAAGGCCACCCTGTTTTGGGTGGCTTTTTTTTGTGTAATGCTAGAACCGATTGAAGTGAGTGTTGTCTTAAACCACAATAGTTTTTCATGGCTTTAATTGATAGAGTTAGCAATTTATTTATGATATATCGTATTGTAATCTGTGGCATAGCTTGATATATTAGCGCTGCACTTAGCGTGAGTCGCTAACCTCAGCGATAGTAGAGGAGTTGTAAACACTACAACTTTTCTAGATAAGTGCAAAATCAGGTAAAAATGATAATTTTACCGTCAAAGGCTTGCATTTTATGTTGAATATTGTATAATGCTGTCCTTTACACCCATAGGCGATTGGCTCAATTGGTAGAGCATCGGTCTCCAAAACCGAGGGTTGTAGGTTCGAGTCCTACATCGCCTGCCATCTTCTTATCTCATCTTTGTTGTACCCCACCATCTCCGAAGCGAGTTCTTTATGAGCAATAATCAGGATAGCCTCGAGACTAAGTTATCTGATGCCAAGGCGGTTGCTGGTGGAATGCTGTCTAAAGATAAGCATATCTCAGCGAGCGGTACTTCTGCTGTTGAAGTTGCTAAGACTGGCTCAATAAAAGATGTGATTTTGTGGCTACTTGCTGCAGCTGTTTTAATCGGTGCGACTCTAGTTAATCAATACCTACCAGGCTATTGGCAACCTGCCAACGATGTTTGGGTACGTATTGGTATTATTGTCGCATTTATTGTATTTGCATTAGTATGCTTGGCATTAACGCATCAAGGCCGTGCTTTTAAGATTTTGCTAAAAGACGCCACTGTTGAGTTACGCCGAGTCACATGGCCAAGTAAAGACGAAACCTTTCAATACACATGGCAAGTTATTGTTGTGATTGCGATTGCTGGGTTTTTTGTTTGGTTGTTAGATAACTTTTTTAATTGGTTTGTTGGTATCTTTATCGGTTAATAGCACGTATTAGTGACTAGTAATTTGATATTTTCTGACAACAATTTAATTTATAACGATCAGGAGCGTGATATGCGTTGGTATATTGTCCAAGCGTTTTCAGGATATGAAAAACAAGTACAACGTTCATTAACTGACCGTATCAATCGTAGTGATTTCACTGAGTCATTTGGTGATGTATTGGTCCCTACTGAAGAAGTCGTCGAAATGAGAGACGGCAAAAAGCGTAAGAGTGAGCGTAAATTCTTTCCAGGATACGTATTGATCCAAATGGAAATGAATGACAATACTTGGCACATCGTTAAAGAGTGTCCACGTATTATGGGCTTTATCGGTGGTACGCCTGAGATGCCTGCACCGATTACGCAAGTAGAAGCTGACCGTATTCTAAACCGTTTGAATCAGACTGAAACTGACCCTCGTCCTAAGACTCTGTTTGAGCCAGGCGAAGAGTTGTTGGTCATCGACGGTCCATTCACTGACTTTAAGGGAATGGTTGAAAAAGTCGATTACGAGAAATCTAAACTACATTTGACTGTAAACGTATTTAACAGGCCAACTCAGGTTGAGCTTGAATTTAGCAAAGTTGAGAAGCTAGACTAAACCCACAACGAATTCATCAACCGGGGAGCTGTTAGTCAATCGGATATACATCGGTTTGATTCAGCGTTATTACCCATTTAGGAGAGTATCATGGCTAAGAAGATTGATGGTTACATCAAACTGCAAGTGCCTGCAGGCAAAGCAAATCCTTCACCACCTATTGGTCCAGCTTTGGGTCAAAAAGGCGTGAACATCATGGCGTTCTGTAAAGAATTTAACGCTGCGACCTCAAATCAAGAGCCGGGTCTACCGATTCCTACTGAGATCACTGTATATAGCGATAAGTCTTTCACGTTCATCATGAAATCACCACCAGCTGCGTATTTACTACGTAAAGCTGCTGGCATTGCTAAAGGTTCTGGTACGCCGAACACTGCTAAAGTCGGTAAAGTTGACCGTGCACAACTAGAAGATATCGTTAAGACCAAAACTGCAGATTTAACTGCTGCTGATCTTGATGCTGCTGTCCGTACCATCGCTGGTACTGCACGTTCAATGGGTATTACCGTGGAGGGTGTGTAAATGAGCAAGCTAACCAAACGTCAAAAAGAGATTCAAAGCCGTATTGATAACGAAAAGCAATACACTCTTGAAGAAGCGGTTCAAATCCTTAACGATTTGCCAGCGCTTAAATTCAAAGAGTCTATTGATATCGCAGTAAACTTGGGCGTTGACCCACGTAAATCTGATCAAGTAGTTCGTGGCGCAACCAACCTACCTGCTGGTACTGGTAAAACCAAACGCGTTGCTGTATTCGCTCAAGGCGCTGCTGCTGAAGCCGCTAAAGAAGCTGGTGCAGACATCGTTGGTTTCGAAGACCTAGCAGAGTCAATCAAAGCCGGTAACATGGACTTTGATGTTGTGATCGCAGCTCCTGATGCTATGCGTGTTGTTGGTCAGTTGGGTACTATCCTAGGTCCACGTGGCCTAATGCCTAACCCAAAGGTTGGTACAGTTACACCAAACGTTGCTGAAGCTGTGACTAATGCGAAAGCTGGTCAAGCACAGTACCGTGTTGATAAAGCTGGTATCATCCATGCGACTATCGGTCAAGTTGGTTTCACTGCTGAGCAAATTATGCAAAATGCTCAAGCACTAATCACAGATCTAAAGCGTGCTAAGCCTGCTACGTCTAAAGGTACTTTCATCAAAAAAATTACCTTGTCTAGCACGATGGGCCCAGGTCTAACGATCGATGCAGTTCCTTATCGTACTGCAAAATAATTAAGTACCCACTCTTCAAATATTTTGAATGATGAGTACAAACTATATTTAATAAATTAGGTCAGCGTAGTATTTACTACGCTGTCTAAGACCGTAGGTAGAGAGTGGTTCAGAGTCATAAATAACGATTTTAGAATGGTTAATTATGAGAACGAGTTATTCTTGTTAATCGACGACAGATGAAAATCTTAGTTGTCCTACGCAGACGGTGATCCACCCAGTTGTTGATAAGAGCCGATAGTTCAATCTATCACTTGATGTCATTCTGATAACGGTGCCGTAATCAGTCGTTACTAATAAAATCTATTGCTATAGAGTTTAGAAGTAACGTGTCGTATCAAGTCAATCTAAGTCAGTCGCTTGATCATTGAGGACTTCGGTTTTTAGTTATTAAGACACTGAGCAGATTGATAAGATTAAAGGAGTCAACTTATGGCATTAACGCTAGAGCAAAAACAACAAGTTGTGGCTGAAGTGTCTGAAGTTGCTGCTAATGCTTACTCAGCAGTAGCTGCCGAATATCATGGTATTGGTGTTGCAAAGCTTACTAAGCTGCGCGAACAAGCCCGTGAAAAAGGCGTTGTTTTGAAAGTGGTAAAAAATACACTAGCAAAACGCGCTTTTGAAGGCACTAAGTTTGAGAGCATGTCAGACCGTATGACTGGTCCACTACTTTTGGCTTTCTCTATGGAAGACTTGGGATCTGCAGCAAGAGTCGTTTTCGACTTTAGCAAAGATAACAAAGCTTTAGAGACCAAATTAGTATCAGTCGGTGGTGTTGTTTATGGTCCAGAAGAGCTAGAGCGCGTATCGAAGCTACCAACTCGCGACGAAGCACTCTCTATCTTGATGGCTACTATGAATGCACCAGTGACCAAACTTGTCCAGACTATGAACGCTGTTCCTGGCAAGTTGGTTCGCACTGTAGCGGCAATCAAAGACGCAAAAGAAGCTGCTTAATTGCTTGTTTTAACGTAACTTTAACATCGCTATTCTTGGTTGCAATTCATTGCCAACACTACTTAAAATTGTGGCAAGCAATCAAAGCGATATTAGAATCAATTAATTTTTATCAGATAACGGAGAGTTCTCATGGCACTATCTAAAGATGACGTGTTAAACGCAATTGCTGAAATGTCAGTAATGGATATCGTTGAATTAATCAGCGCTATGGAAGAAAAATTCGGCGTAACAGCTGCTGTTGCTGCTGCACCTGCTGCTGCTGGCCCTGCTGCTGCTGCTGCTGAAGAAAAAGACGAGTTTGACGTAGTTCTTGCCAGCTTTGGCGAGAAGAAAGTTGGCGTAATCAAAGCCGTACGTGAAGCTACTGGTCTTGGCTTGAAAGAAGCGAAAGATTTGGTTGAAAGCGCTCCAGCTCCAATCAAAGAAGGCGTTAACAAAGCTGAAGCTGAAGAGTTGAAAAAGAAACTTGAAGAAGCTGGTGCAACTGTTGAACTGAAATAAGTTTAACGCTGTACTAAAAAAAGCTGGTAATGCCTTGCATTGCCAGCTTTTTTTTATTATAATTCGTAGCTTGACCTTTTGTGTCTGCCAACAGTCGTATGCAACAACACGGTGGATACCCATCAAAAGGACACACGATATACATGCAAGTACACATACCAGTTTTTGAAATCAGTTAATATGAGCTAAACGTCCGTAGATGTTTGGCATTTCTTTGTGTCTGCATGCTTTCCTATTAACACTATAGTTTATACTGATTCTAGAAGTTATAGTTACCCCGATTATTATTAATTCTGAAAAGCTTTTGACCTTAGGTTGCTCGCTGAATGTAAATTTACTGTCAGTGATTGGATTGATAGACAGTGCGTATTTGTAGCGGCTTTGGTTTGATAGTAAATAGTTTAGATGGCAAGTAGCCTAGATGCAATCCTAATAGACGTTATTTTTTATTAGCGTATTTATAAAGTAGGCCTGATAGGCCATGAATTATAGATTAATATGATATTGAATTTTGTGGTTGCAACAGTCATATAGACTGATTCACCAACCATAAACTTTGGCATTGCCGACAAGATTAAGTGAAGTGTGCTAGGTAAGCACTGGTGAGTAAAGTAGTAATTGACAGAAAAGATATGAACTGAACACGAAGACCCGTTTTATATTATCGTTTACGTCGCCACGTTTGCATCGTATTTATGCATACTGGCCACGCTTTTAATTTGTTTCCACGTTTACTGTAAGGACTCTCGATGGCATATTCTTATACTGAAAAAAAGCGTATTCGCAAAAGTTTTGCTGAATTGCCCACTGTAATGGACATTCCCTATTTACTGTCTATTCAAGTAGATTCTTATGAGCAATTTTTGCAAGAGCACAAAAAGCCGAAAGCTCGTGAGAATACTGGTTTGCAAGCTGCGTATTCCTCTATTTTCCCAATTGAGAGTCACTCTGGTAATGCAGAGCTACAATTTGTTGAGTACTATTTAGGTACGCCTGAATTTGATGAGCGTGAGTGTATCTTACGTGGTTCAACCTTTGCTGCGCCTATGCGTGTCAAAATCCGTTTGATCATCAAAGACAAAGACAGCAAAGACAAAGACAGCAAAGCCGCTATTAAAGATATCCGTGAGCAAAGCGTTTACATGGGCGAGATGCCTTTGATGACGGCTAACGGTACTTTTATTATCAATGGTACTGAGCGTGTTATCGTATCTCAGTTACATCGTTCACCTGGTGTGTTCTTTGACCATGATAAAGGTAAGTCACATTCAAGTGGTAAAGTGCTTTATAACGCCCGTATCATTCCTTACCGTGGTTCATGGTTAGACTTTGAATTTGATGCAAAAGACTTAGTCTTTGCTCGTATTGACCGTCGCCGTAAGCTATTGGCTTCTATCATTCTACGTGCACTTGGTCTAACGACTTCTGAAATCTTAGATTTATTCTTTGATAAAGTTGCCGTATATAAAGCCGAAGAGACGTTTGAGATTGATCTGGTTGCTGATCGTCTACGTGGCGAGATGGCTCAGTTCGATATCGTATCACCTGAAGGTGATGTGATCGTAGAGCAGGGCAAACGCATCAACGCACGCCGCATCCGTCAGCTTGAAGAAGCAGGTATGACGAAGATTGCTGTGCCTGATGAGTACTTATATGAGCGTATTCTAGCCGAAGACATCATTGTTAATGATGAAGTCATCGCTCGTGCTAACACGCCAATCGACCATGAATTATTGGTTAAATTGAGCGCGTTTGAAGCCAGTGAGTCTATCAAAGAATTCAGCATTCTATTCACGAACGATATCGATCAGGGTAGTTATATTGCTGACACGCTACGTGCTGATAGTACCTCAAGCCGTGAAGAAGCATTGATCGAAATCTATAAAGTGATGCGTCCAGGTGAGCCACCAACGGTTGAGACTGCTGAGAAACTGTTTGAGAGCATGTTCTTCAATGCAGATCGTTATGACTTATCAAACGTCGGTCGTATGAAATTCAACCGTCGTCTTGGTTTAGAATTTGACAATACTGATGATCCAGATATCCAACGTGAACGCAGCGTATTGACCAATGATGATATCGTTAACGTTCTAAAAGAGCTTATCGAGATTCGTAACGGTCGCGGTGAAGTCGATGATATCGATCACTTAGGTAACCGCCGTATTCGTTCAGTGGGCGAGATGGCAGAAAACCAATTCCGTGTTGGCCTAGTACGTGTTGAGCGTGCGGTTAAAGAGCGTTTGAGCTCAGCGGAATCTGATAACTTGTCACCACAAGATTTGATTAACTCAAAGCCAGTAGCGGCTGCGGTGAAAGAATTCTTTGGTTCAAGCCAGTTGTCACAGTTTATGGATCAGAACAACCCGTTGTCTGAAGTGACTCACAAACGCCGTGTATCAGCGTTAGGACCTGGTGGTCTGACTCGTGAACGTGCAGGCTTTGAAGTACGTGACGTACATGACACCCATTATGGCCGTGTATGCCCGATTGAGACTCCTGAAGGTCCAAACATTGGTCTGATCAACTCACTAGCGACCTTTGCTAAAACCAACAGCTTTGGCTTCCTAGAGACGCCATATCGCCGTGTGGTTGATGGTAAAGTTACAGATGTTATTGAGTATCTATCAGCGATCGAAGAAGTCGGTACGGTTATTGCTCAGGCTGATTCACCAGTAACTGCAGAAGGCGCGTTATCTGATGAGATGGTCAGTGTGCGTAGCTATGGTGAATTCGTTCGTATGCCGCCAGAGAAAGTGACGCATATGGATGTGTCACCAAGTCAGGTTGTATCAGTTGCAGCCGGCCTAATTCCGTTCCTAGAGCATGATGATGCTAACCGTGCCTTGATGGGCTCGAACATGCAGCGTCAGGCTGTTCCTACGCTACGTGCTGATAAGCCATTAGTAGGTACTGGTATGGAGCGTCACGTTGCTCGTGACTCTGGTGTTTGTGTAATTGCTAAGCGTGGCGGTGTGATTGAAGATGTAGATGCCTCACGCATTGTTGTTCGTGTAAACGAAGAAGAAATGGTCGCTGGTGAAGCGGGTATTGATATTTATAACTTAGTCAAATACACACGCTCTAACCAAAACACTTGTATCAACCAACGCATCATTGTTAACCAAGGTGACGAGATTGCTTTGGGTGATATCTTGGCTGATGGTCCATCAACGGATCTTGGTGAGCTTGCCCTAGGTCAGAACATTCGCATTGCATTTATGCCGTGGAATGGTTACAACTTCGAAGATTCAATCTTGCTGTCTGAAAAAGTGGTTAAAGAAGATCGTTTCACTACGATTCATATTCAAGAATTGACTTGTGTGGCTCGTGATACCAAATTGGGTACAGAAGAGATCACCGCTGATATTCCAAACGTTGGTGAAGCTGCATTATCAAGTCTTGATGAAGCAGGTATCGTCTATATCGGTGCTGAAGTTGACGCTGGTGATATCTTAGTTGGTAAAGTCACACCAAAAGGTGAGACGCAACTAACGCCAGAAGAGAAACTACTCCGGGCTATCTTTGGTGAAAAAGCTGCTGATGTAAAAGACACGTCATTACGTGTTCCAACATCAAGCAAAGGTACGGTTATTGACGTACAAGTATTTACCCGTGACGGCGTTGAAAAAGATGCCCGTGCACGTGCCATCGAAAAGTCGCAACTTGATAGCTATCGTAAAGATTTGAAAGAAGAGCTACGTATCTTTGAAGACGCAGCACGTGGTCGTATTGGTAATCTATTAGATGGCCAAAAAGTCAGTGGCGGTTCTGGTCTGAAAGCCGGTACAGTTATGGCATTGGCTGATATGAAAGATATGAGCCTTGAGACCTTGCTTGATATCCAGCCAGTTGAAGAAGAAATCTCTGAGCGTCTGACGCAAATCGCCGAATACTTGGTTGATAAGCAAAAAGACATCGATGTGAAATTTGCTGAGAAAAAACGCAAACTAACGGCAGGTGATGACTTACAACATGGCGTACAAAAAATCGTTAAAGTATATCTAGCGGTTAAGCGTCGTATTCAGCCTGGTGATAAAATGGCTGGTCGTCATGGTAACAAAGGTGTGGTATCACGCATCATGCCAGTTGAAGACATGCCTTATGATGAGAATGGTAATACGGTTGACATCGTATTGAACCCACTTGGTGTACCATCTCGTATGAACATCGGTCAGGTTCTAGAGACGCATTTGGGTATGGCAGCCAAAGGTTTGGGTGAGAAGATCGATGGTATGCTGAAATCTCAAGCAGCGATCAAAGAGCTACGTGGTTTCTTAGACAAAATCTATAACCAAGTAGGCGGCGAGCAAGTTGATCTTGATAGCTTGAGTGATGATGACATCATGGCATTATCAGACAACTTACGCGGCGGTGTACCAATGGGCACCGCAGTGTTTGATGGTGCAAGAGAGAGCCAAGTCAAAGACTTGCTAGAGCTTGCTGGTATGGACCGTGATGGTCAGCAGACATTGTATGATGGTCGTACTGGTCAGAAGTTTGACCGTAAAGTGACCGTTGGTTATATGTACATGCTCAAACTTAACCATTTGGTTGATGACAAAATGCATGCACGTTCTACGGGTTCTTATTCTCTAGTGACACAGCAGCCACTCGGCGGTAAAGCGCAGTTCGGTGGTCAGCGCTTCGGTGAGATGGAAGTCTGGGCACTAGAAGCTTATGGCGCGACTTACACGTTGCAGGAAATGCTGACTGTGAAGTCGGATGACGTTGAAGGTCGTACGCGTATGTACAAAAACATCGTTGATGGTGAGCAGTATATGGATCCAGGTATGCCTGAATCGTTTAACGTACTGACCAAAGAAATCAAATCATTGGGTATTAATATTGAGTTAAAACAAACCCATTAAGCACGGCGGACTGAAGCCACTTCAATATGGCTTCAGTCTATTATTATCCTTAGTGGTCAACCTAAAAGCAGTACGCGCATCGCTGCTGCTTTTAGTGATTTGTCTCAACCCTATTCATTGCCTTCATTCATCTTATTTGCGTCAATAATACGCTATCAGATGATTATAAAGATAACGGAGAAGCAACTTGAAAGATTTACTCGATATCATGCAAAGCCCTACCGGCAACGGTAACCAAGAGTTTGATAGCATTCAAATTACTTTAGCCTCACCTGACGTCATCAAGTCATGGTCACATGGCGAAGTAAAAAAACCTGAAACGATTAACTATCGTACGTTTAAGCCTGAGCGTGATGGTTTATTTTGTGCCAAAATTTTTGGCCCAGTAAAAGATTTTGAGTGTTTATGTGGTAAGTACAAGCGCCGTAAATTCCAAGGCGTTATCTGTGAAAAATGTGGCGTAGAAGTGACGACCGCTAAAGTACGTCGTGATCGCATGGGTCACATCGACTTAGCCAGTCCAGTTGCGCATATTTGGTTCTTAAAATCATTACCAAGCCGCATCGGTCTATTGCTAGACATGACGCTACGTGATATCGAACGTGTTCTATATTTTGAAAGCTACATCGTTACTGAGCCAGGTCTTACCTCTTTAGAGAAGTACCAGTTGCTTGATGATGAAGATTACTTCAAAGCTCTTGAAGAATTTGGTGATGAATTCACGGCCAAAATGGGTGCTGAGGCGGTTCAAGACTTATTGAAAGATATCGATATCGATCTTGAAGTTGATGAGTTGCGTGAAGCGATTCCGCAAACAGGTTCTGAGACTAAGCTTAAAAAGATGTCTAAGCGTCTTAAACTGTTAGAAGCATTCCGTGATTCTAATAATAAGCCTGAGTGGATGGTAATGAACATATTGCCAGTACTACCACCAGATTTGCGTCCGTTAGTACCACTAGAAGGTGGCCGTTTTGCGACGTCAGATCTAAACGATTTATATCGCCGCGTGATCAACCGTAACAACCGTCTTAAGCGTCTGCTTGAGCTGAGCGCCCCTGATATCATCGTACGTAACGAAAAACGTATGTTGCAAGAGTCAGTTGATGCATTGTTAGATAATGGTCGTCGCGGTCGTGCAATCACTGGTAGTAACAAGCGTCCATTGAAATCTTTGGCAGATATGATCAAAGGTAAGCAAGGTCGTTTCCGTCAAAACTTACTTGGTAAGCGTGTCGATTACTCTGGTCGTTCGGTTATCGTTGTAGGTCCTACACTACGTCTACATCAGTGTGGCCTACCGAAGAAAATGGCACTAGAACTATTTAAGCCATTTACTTATAACAAGCTATTGTCTCATGGTTTGGCGACGACAATTAAAGCCGCCAAAAAGATGGTAGAGCGTGAAGAGCCACAAGTGTGGGATATGCTGGCCATGGTTATCCGTGAGCATCCAGTACTCTTGAACCGTGCACCAACGCTTCACCGTTTGGGTCTACAGGCATTTGAGCCAGTACTAATCGAAGGTAAAGCAATTCAATTGCATCCGCTCGTTTGTACCGCATTCAACGCCGATTTCGATGGTGACCAAATGGCCGTTCACGTGCCATTGACGCTAGAAGCACAGCTTGAATCACGTGCGCTAATGATGTCTACCAACAACATCTTGTCACCTGCGAACGGTGATCCAATCATCGTACCATCACAGGATGTTGTATTAGGCTTGTATTACATCAGTCGCTCGTCTATCAATGCCAAAGGCGAGAGCATGATTTTTGCGACCGTCAATGAAGCATTGCGTGCCATTGGTTCGAACGATCTACATGTTAACGCTAAAATCAAAGTGCGTGTTACTGAGACGCATATTGACGAAGAGGGTAACGAAACCAAAGAAATCAGTATCAAAGATACGGTTGCTGGTCGTTTGCTTATCTGGAACATCATGCCTAAAGGTATGACGTTTGATGAGTGTAACCAAGAGATGACGAAGAAAAACATCTCTCGTCTGATTAACTCTTGCTACCGTAAAGTCGGCGTGAAAGAAAGTGTTATGTTTGCTGACCAATTGATGTACTTAGGTTTTGCTCAAGCGACTCTATCTGGCGTGTCTATCGGTATCGACGACATGGTCATTCCACCACTGAAAAAGCAAATCATCGAAGTGGCAGAAGGCGAAGTACGCGAAATCGAAGATCAGTTCGAGCAAGGTTTCGTAACTGCTGGTGAGCGTTATAATAAAGTGGTTGATATCTGGTCACGTACCAATGACAAAGTCGCTAAGGCGATGATGGATAACTTGGCAACGGATAAGATCTTGAATGCCAAAGGTGAGGAAGAAGAGCAGAAATCATTCAACTCGATCTTTATCATGTCAGATTCTGGTGCTCGTGGTAGTGCTGCACAGATTCGTCAGTTGGCAGGTATGCGTGGTCTGATGGCGAAACCAGATGGCTCAATCATTGAGACACCGATTAAAGCCAACTTCCGTGAAGGTTTGACCGTACTACAGTACTTTATCTCAACTCACGGTGCACGTAAAGGTCTAGCTGATACGGCATTGAAAACGGCTAACTCGGGTTATCTGACACGTCGTTTAGTTGATGTGGCACAGGATTTGGTTATCACTACTGATGACTGTGGTACTGAGCAAGGCTTGCTCATGAAGCCGCATATCCAAGGTGGCGAGATCATTGAGAAGCTAGGTGAGCTAGTACTGGGTCGTGTGACTGCACGTGATGTTACTTATAATGATGATGCTGATAAAATATTGGTTCCAGCTGGTACTTTGATCGATGAGTACTGGGTTAACGTCCTTGACAGCAACGCGATTGATGATATCTGGGTACGCTCAGTTATTACTTGTAATGTTGAGCATGGCGTGTGTTCACAGTGTTATGGTCGTGACCTTGCTCGTGGTCATAAAGTGAATATTGGCGAGTCAGTTGGTGTTATGGCTGCACAGTCTATCGGTGAGCCAGGTACTCAGTTGACCATGCGTACATTCCACGTGGGCGGGGCAGCAAGTTCAGCCTCTGTGGACAACAGCATCTCTGTACGTAACGCTGGTCAAGCACATTTTGAAAACATGAAAACGGTTCAACATACTGATGGTCACTTAGTCATCGTATCGCGTTCAGCTGAAATCGCGTTAACTGATGAGCTTGGCCGTGAGCGTGAGCGTTATAAAGTACCTTACGGTTCTAGCGTTCTTGTGAAAAGCGAAGATTATGTTGAAGGCGGCCAGACCATCGCTAAATGGGATCCGCACACGCATCCTATCATCACAGAATTCGCTGGTACAGCACGCTTCAGTGACATCACTGATGGCTTGACAGCTACCGTGAAGGTTGATGACGCGACTGGTATGAGCTCGTTTGAGATTCTTGCTACTCGTGACCGTTCAAGCTCAGCGAAAGACTTACGTCCTGCAATTATCTTGAACACGGACGAAGGTAAAGAAGTGGTTTACTTCTTACCAGCTGAAACTATCATTCGCGTTAGCGATGGTGAAAAAGTAGCAGCCGGTTCGATCCTAGGCCGCGTACCACAAGCATCTTCTGGTACTAAAGATATCACCGGTGGTCTACCACGTGTTGCTGATCTATTCGAAGCACGTCGTCCGAAAGATCACGCCATCATGGCAGAAATGTCTGGTGTGGTTAGCTTTGGTAAAGAGACCAAAGGTAAGAACCGCTTCATTATTACCAATGAAGATGGTGAGATCCATGAAGAGCTAATCCCGAAATGGCGTCAAATCAACGTCTTTGAAAACGAGACGGTAGCTCGTGGTGAAGTGATCGCTGATGGTCCACAGAACCCACATGATATCTTACGTTTGAAAGGTCAGACTGCACTTGCTGATTATATCGTCAACGAAGTACAGGACGTTTATCGTCTACAGGGCGTGAAAATCAACGATAAGCACATCGAAGTCATTATTCGTCAGATGCTGCGTAAAGTTGAAATCACCGATGGTGGCGATTCAAATCACTTTAAAGGTGATCAGGTAGAGTATGCTGATATCAAAGCATTGAATGCAAAACTAGAAGCGGAAGATAAATTCCCAGTACAGTTTGAGCGTCAATTGTTAGGTATCACCAAAGCAAGTCTGGCAACAGAAAGCTTTATCTCAGCGGCTTCTTTCCAGGAAACAACCCGCGTACTAACTGCTGCTGCCGTTACTGGTAAAGTGGATGAGTTACGTGGCCTGAAAGAAAACGTGGTCGTTGGTCGCTTGATTCCTGCAGGTACGGGTCTTGCTTATCATAAAGCACGTAAAGACAAAGCAGATAAGAAGCTACAAGATAAAGATCTTAATGCAGCGTTTGATATGACAGCGAGCACTGATAGTAAAGACTTTGCAAGCTTTGATGAAGCCTTTGCTCAAGAGTTAAATCAAGACAACTAAGAGCAGTCAGCGTCTTTGATTCATTTTTAACTTGATAAAAAAGCCAGCCTAAGTTGCTGGCTTTTTTGTGTGTGTAAAAAACTGAGAAAGGCATGGTGCTACTATCAAAAAAAATAGTACACTGGAAAATACGCTCAAATTCACTATTCATAAAAGGATAATTAGCAGATGGCAGGTAAAACACGTGTCGCCAAGTATCAAGCAGATCGAACCAACCAAAAGCTGTATTTTTGTCGTTTATCCTGCCAAGCAGCAGGAGGTGCCAACGATAAGCAGTTATACCAAGCCCATTGCGAAACGGCTATCTTTCATTTGCATGGTGCATTGCTGGCATTTATCCAAGAACTGGGTCATTTTTATAGTTTAAATATGACGGCACCCACGTTGCTAGATATCGAACAAGCATTGAGCGAGCGCACACAGGTATCTCCTGAAATCCAACGCTTGCAGCAATTGCAGCAGCAAGGTTTTGTTGCCAATATAGATCGCGCTTATCAACGCTGTCTCTATGCTGTGCCACCAGATACCGTTGTAGACGAGACGCTAAGTAGTCCGTCAGCCTCGCCAGATCTTATTGTGAATGTCGTCACTCTATCGAATCAATGGTTGCCTGATGAGGCCACCATACGTGAATGGCGTCAGCAGCTTTTGGAGCTGATTGAGCAACTCCGTGCTGGAATGGTCGAGTTTTAAATATATAGTCAGCGAACTACTAAACCGCTACGGGTTACCCTCCCTAGAGATACGATATGTACAATCTGCGGTCGGCTGCCTTGTAGCTGTTTTCGATTTCTTTGACTATAGATAGGGGTCATGTTCATGGTCTGATAAGTAGAAGACAAGGTAGTGATAGTTATGGTGCTTTAATCAAAGCAAAAAAAAGCTTATTCAGTGATTGCTGAATAAGCTTTTTTTATCAGACATTAATTATGGCGATGAATAAGATGTGCCATGATAAGCAGATTACTCTGGCAACGGAGGCATACGCTCAACAGGTGTGACGGATAGTGGGTTTTGCGGTACGCTATCATCACTGCGTTTATTGCTAGATGTCTGAGGCTCTGAGTTTTTCACATTTTCAGGGGGCTTAGGAGTGGGAGCCTGACGCTGCTGAGTTTGGGTTTTGACTGGCTTTGCCACTTTGTTATTGTCAGCAACATCGTCATCACTAGCGATAAGTCCATCATCAGTCATTTCGATTATTTCTTGCTGCTGTTTCTTAGACTTTGAGCGGTTGTTAATCGATACCCACTGACTCGGCGTATCTTTGAGCTGCGCTTTCATAAAGTCCATCCAAACGGGTAGGGCAGCCACACCGCCGTACTCACGGCGACCCATGGTGGCTGGTTGATCAAATCCCATCCATACGACAGTTGCATTGGTAGGATGAAATCCTGCGAACCAAGCATCTTTAGCCTGGTTAGTTGTGCCTGTTTTACCACCGATATCGTTACGACCTAATGCTTTTGCTCGTATAGCCGTACCATGCTGTACCACATCACGCAAAATATCTGCCATCTCAAATGCCACTCTAGGTTGTAATATTCGTGGTGCCTGTTTGGCCACTGCGTATTGTACAGCAGGTGCTTTCAAGCGATCTGACTGAGGGCCAGCATTATAGACAGTCAAATCAGTGCTTTGTTCGGTGTTTTCCTCAGCTTTTAACGTCGATGCATCAGCGTCTATTTTATCAGTACCTGTTTCATCAATACTATTGCTATCGTTTTCGAGGGATTTATTATACGTCTCGATTGATTGCTTATTACGTTGCTCAAGTTGTTTGTTAAAGCATAGCGCACAAGCTTGACGTGGATTTGCTTGGAACAATAGATCGTTTTTATAATTGTATATTTGTTCAATAAAGTAAGGTTGTACGCGATGACCACCATTGGCAAAGGTTGAATATGCTGTTGCCATTTGTAGTGGCGTGGCTTGTCCTGCGCCAAGTGCTAACGATAACGTGGTGGGGAGCTTTTCTTTGTCTAAACCGAACTCATCCAATAGATTGCGTGTACTAGAGATTCCGATGGCTTGGAGTAAACGAATAGAAACCAGATTTCGAGACAAGTAAAGCCCGCGGCGCAAGGTGATATCACCTAAGAAGCGCTCATCAGAGTTTTTGGGTTTCCAGTCGCCTACTTGAATTGGTCTATCGGAGACAATGGTGTCTGGACGATAGCCTTTTTCTAGCGCTGCTGTATAAACAAGCGGTTTAATCGTTGAGCCTGGTTGGCGCCAGCCTTGTAATGCACGGTTGAATTTACTATGGTTAAAATCAAACCCACCAACCAAGGCATTCACTGCGCCAGTTTCTGGATTTAAGGAAACCAAGCTTCCTTGTACTTTGGGTATTTGGCCCAATTGCCAATTGCCATTCGCCGTTGGCATAACACGGACAATGTCATTCTTTTTGACAATTTGGCTGGCATTACTCGGATAGTAACCGATACGATCGGCAGAAATGTATTTACGCGCCCAGCTCATGCCAGACCAGTTAACGGTAATGCTCTCACCAGACTGTAGGGTGGCCTCAAAACTACGCGAATTGACCTTGGTAATTTTGGCAGGAGACATACTGCTATAACGTTGAAAGTTTTCTAGTGGTTCATCATTTGCTTCAGCACCGCGCCAACCGTGACGATGCTCATAGGCAACCAAACCCGTCAGTATGGCCGCTTCTGCATCTATCTGTGCCTGACTGTCTACTGTCAGGCGTACGCGCCAACCACCATGCATGACCTGCTCACCGTAGCGTTCCACTAAGGTAGCACGAGTCATTTCTGCCAAATAAGGCATATTGACATCAAGCTTTTCTTTATAAAGGTTGATGCCTACTGGTGCGGCAATGGCTTCGTCTTTTTGCGCTTTGGTGATATAACCAAGCTCATGCATACGCCCAATAATCCAGTTACGACGGGTCAATGCACGCTCAGGATTGGCGACAGGATTATATTTAGAAGGGGCTTTTGGTAAGCCTGCTAGCATTGCCATCTCAGCGATGCTTAAGCTGTCTAGTGACTTACTATAATATTTTTTGGCAGCAGCGCGGATACCGTAAGCGCCTTCACCCAGATAAATCTTATTGACATAAAGCGTTAGAATATCGTTTTTGCTGAGTTCATCTTCGATTTTACGCGCCAAAAATAACTCTGTCAGTTTGCGGTTTAATGTTCTCTCTGAGCTCAAGAAATAGTTTTTGGCAACCTGCATAGTGATGGTCGACCCACCTGTCTGACCGTCATCATCGGTCACAGCCTCAGTAACGGCTCGACCAAGTCCTTTAATACTGATACCACTATGCTGAAAAAATGAGGCATCTTCTGCTGCTAAAAAAGCATGGGTTAAATCTTCAGGGATGTCTTCAAAACTGACTGGTAAAGATAAACGATTGCCATATTGGCCAATCAGTTTGTCATCGCTACTATAAATCTGTAATGGCATCTCTAAACTGGCAGTCTTAATTTCTTGAGTGCTTGGTAAGGTCGGCGATAAATACATTGCCATACCATAAAAACCAATCGGTACAGCAAGCGCTAAAACAACCGCCAATGCTAGGCATGCGATAAAAACACCCACTAAAAAATGAATGAGGCGAGCAGTAGCATTTTTTTTGGCCATAAGAAGACTTATTAGTTAGAATTTGTAGCGAACAATATATTATACCTCGAACAAAATCGGCAGGTCATAATAAATGTGTAAGTGTGCTTTAATATATTTTTAAATGCTTGAAACTATCAATTAAGTAAAGTATTGTATCTAATTATTACAAATAACTATCAAATTGTACATTCAATATAAGGTATAGAGTTTGTGAGGCTATTTACTTCTAAAAGTCGACATTTGATTGGTGTGGATATTTGTGCCACCTCAGTAAAGTTGGTTGACATACAGCGCCAACATGGCATGTTTCACCTAAAATCTTATGGTATCGAAAGACTTCCGGAAGGTGTAGTCGTCGACAAACTCTTGGTAGATACAGAAACAGTAGGTACTATCATAACTAGCCTCTCCAGACGCTGCCAAGTATCGGGCAGCAATGTCGCCACAGCAGTTTCAGGCTCTGCTGTTATAACCAAAATTATTGACATGGATATGGCGTTAAATGACGTTGAGCGTGAAGCCCAAATTCGTTTAGATGCGGATCAGTATGTGCCTTACCCGTTAGAAGATGTCAATTTAGACTTTGAAGTTTTGGGTCCCTCTTTGGCGAGCGATAATATGGTGCAGGTATTGCTGGCGGCTTCTCGCTCGGAAAATGTCGACCAACGCGTCGATGCGTTAGCTTTCGGTGGCATGCAAACCAAAGTCATGGATATTGAATCACATGCCATTGAGCGTGCTTTTAAACTGATGGTTGATTATCTGCCAAATATGCCAGAATTGGTCGCTTTAGTGGATATTGGTCACAATCAAACCACTTTATATATCGCCAAAAATGGTGAGTTTATTTATAGTCGTGAGCAATTGTTTGGCGGTGTGCAGTTGACCGAGGCGATACAAAATCGTTACGGGCTATCAGCAGAAGAGGCTACATTGAGCAAACGTGAGCGTACCTTACCTGATGACTATTATCCTGAAATATTGACGCCCTTCATAGAAAACACCATTCAGCAAATCACACGCTCCCTACAGTTTTATTTCTCATCTAGCCAGTATAGCAGTATAGACCACGTGGTGTTGGCAGGTGGTAGCAGCTCGATTGCGGGACTCTCTGGTATGGCACAGCAAAAACTGGGTGTCCCTGTTAGTGTGGCCAACCCGTTTGCTAATATGACTATCGCACCAAATATTGACAATGAGCAATTGGCTGTTGATGCACCAAGCTTAATGGCTGCATGCGGTCTTGCGTTAAGGAGCTTTGACTGATGGCTCGTATTAACCTTTTACCTTGGCGCCAAGAAGAGCGCGAACGTCGCAATAAAGAATTCTTAACATTGGTGGTTGCTGTCACTTTGCTGACGCTACTGGCTGCATTTGCCTCATGGAGCTATTTCAATAATGAGCTTGCTGACCAGCTCGATGCCAATTCGTTGATCGAACAAGAAAATAAACGCTTAGATACCGCATTGACCGAAATCGATAGTTTAGAGCAGCGCCGTGAAGATATTATATCGCGCATGCAAGTGATTCAAGACTTGCAGGGTCGCCGTCCTGTGCCTGTACGTTTGTGGGATGATTTGGCTAGAGCCATTCCGCCGGCGCTTTATTTAAACAATCTTAAGCGTGAAGGGGATGTCTTAACCTTAACCGGTCTGGCTGATAATCCAAACATTGTGTCGAGTTTGATTCGCAACCTAGACAGTAGTAAGTGGATGGGTAATTCAGCAGTGAGTAATATTCAACAGAATATTAGCGCTTATGAAACGGCACCTGCTCTTAACAACACGGTTACGACGGGCGAGCAGCCTCGTCCTGTCTATCCAGAAGACAGTTATGTACAGTTTGTGGTAACGACGAGAGTGCAATCAGAGACGCCTGCCGCTACGGATGCTGTTTTGGGAGGTGAGTTATGAAACTTGTCCGCAAAAAAAGCCTAATCAAGACCAAAAAGAATAACTTGAAACCCAAAAAGCAGTTTGATCTAAACGAGTTTCGCCGCAGTTTTGAATCATTAGATTCTGATAACTATGGTAGCTGGCCATTGCCAGTAAAGGTAACCGTGATTGGTCTTATTATTACCTTTATCGCTGCGCTATCATGGGCACTGCCAATCAGTAGCAAAATCGATGAGATCAATGCAGCTGAAAGTCAGCAACAAACACTACTGGACAGTTACCGTGAAAAAGAATCACGTGCGCGTCACCTAAAAGCCTATCAAGAACAAGTCGTCCAAATGGAGACGGAGTTCAATACTTTGCTAGACCAATTGCCAAAAGACACGCGTGTCTCAGAGCTGGTAGAAGGCATCAATATGACAGGGGTGGGTAGTAACATACGTTTCCAAGATATCTCAGTAGAACCTGAAATCGAAAATGAATTCTTCATTGAGCAGCCTATCCGTATTGCTGCTTTGGGTGATTACCATCAGTTTGGTAGCTTTATCAGTGGTCTGGCAGCACTACCTCGAATCATCACGATGCACGATTTTGAAGTCAGTAATCCACAGCCTACTTTGGATGTGTTACCAGAGCTTAATTTGGTTTTACAGACCAAAACGTATCGATCTAAAGAAGCGGCTCCTGAAGGTGATGAAGCGGTTGCATCAACTGACGCTGCAGCTACAGCAGGAGGCAACTAATGACTATTCAAAGACTGCCGATATTACTTGTTTTGAGCATGGCAACGTTATCGATGACAGGTTGTACAGATCGTATTGGTGTGGCAGAGCAATCAATGGCTGACATACGTAATCAACCAGCTCAGCCTATTGAGCCGCCACCTAAGGCTGAGCTGGTAGAGGACTTCGTCTATAGTGCCAGTGCCCAGCGCAGTCCGTTTTTGCCGCCAAGTTTGGTCAATGTACAGGGCCCTACAACCTCAATCGATGGTGTGCGACCTGACATTACGAGAACGAAAGAACCGCTTGAGCAGTATGAGCTGTCACAGCTGATTTTCAGAGGTGTTGTGGTTGCTCCGGAAGGCCAGCAGTATGCGTTGATACAACGTCCTGATGGCTCGGTTGCTAGTGTGAAAGTAGGTAATTATCTTGGATTAAATGACGGCCGTATCGTTGAAATCACGCCGACTCAGGTTAACTTGATTGAAATTGTGCCAGACAGTCGTGCCGGGTTCGTTGAAAAACCCCAGTCACTGGTATCCCCTATAAGCTAAGTTGGCAGATTTTTTGAGGAATAAATAATGACAGTACGCAACAACAAGGTGATGATAATGAGCAGTCGTGTGTCTTCCGCTTTTGCCATTTCAGCATTGGCCGTCAGCATGATAGCCGTGAGCAATAGCGCATATGCTGCACAGCGCATCAACAATGTCTCTGTAGTACAAACGGCACCAGCCGTGACTCAAATGCGCTTGGGGTTCACAGGAACGCCAGTATTACCAGCAGCATATCAACTGGATGATCCTAGTCGCTTGGTGTTAGATTTTGAGCAAGTACAAAACGGGCTTGCCAGTCGCTTCAATGAATATAATATTGGTGTCGTCAATGATGTCACTACACTAAGTAGCGACAGTACCACGCGTCTTATTGTTGGCCTAAAAGAGTCGGGCAATTATACGACCGCGATTGAGGGCAACGAGTTATTGCTGACCATCACTGATCCGAGTCGTCCGGTGATTACCAGTGATCCGGTACAGGATGTACTCAATAACAATAATAACAACATCACGACAACGGCAATTGTTACGCCAATTGTTGAGACCAGTAGTGTTCCAGTTGCTGCTGTTCGTACGAACACGCCTTCTTTGAAAAAAGAAGTACCAGCAGATACGATGGTGGTCAGAGTCAATCCACTGCTCAACCCACAACTGGCTGCCTCACAAGTGAGTAAACAGTATAGTTACGACGGTCTCAGTGCAGTGAATTTTTCGGCAGGCAATGATGGTGGTGGTAATATCAGCGTTGTACTGGCTAATGAAGCCATTCCAGTAGATGTACAGCGTCAAGGCAATCAGTTGGTGGTTCGTTTGACTGGTAGTACAGTGCCAAGAAACTTGCTACGTCGATTGAATATTAATAGCGGTCTTGTCAGCAGTATCGATACCAAAAACCAAGGTCAAAATGGTGTTATCACCATCAACTTGACAGATGATTATGAGTATCAAGCGTATCAGTCTGGCAACCAGTTGAATATCGGTATCAAAAAACCTGAACTACTACGTGAGCCAACGCTTGAAGAAAGAGTCTATAGCGGCGAACCACTGTCTATGGAGTTTCAAGACGTCGAGATTCGTAGTGTATTAGACATTTTGGCACAGTTTACCGAGATGAACATCGTTGCTAACGATTCAGTCGCTGGTAACATCACTCTGCGTCTGATCAATGTGCCTTGGGATCAGGCACTCGATATTATCTTAAAGAGCAAAAATCTAGACAAGCGTGAAAACGGCAATATTATTTTGGTCGCGCCTGCTACAGAGCTTGCTGAGCAAGAAGCAAAGGAGCTTGAAGCACAGCAAGCGGTGAAGTCTTATGCACCATTACGGACTGAGTATATCCGTTTGAGCTATGCTATAGCGCAAGATGTATTGACGCTTATCTCTCAAGGTAGCGGTTCATCTGGTGGTGGCACCTCAAGCCGAGCCGATGAAAACAATACGTTGTTGTCTAATCGTGGCACAGTGACCGTTGATGATCGTACCAATACTTTGATCATCAAAGACGTGGCTGAGAGTATCGAAAATATTCACAAATTAATCAGCAAAATTGATATCCCCGTTCGTCAGGTCATGATTGAAGCGCGTATCGTTAGTGCCACGGATAGCTTTAGTAAAGAAATTGGCGTTCGCTGGGGCATCCTATCAAATGGCGCGGCAAACAACCGTAGCTTGTTGGTTGGTGGTAGTAATCAGACATTGGCAGATCTCAAAGACTTTGACATAGAGACCACCACAGTCAATGGTCAAACGGTCTCGTATCCGTCGTATGACATTACCAGTCCTGATAATTTAAACGTTGATTTAGGCGTTTCTAACCCAGCGGGCAGTATTGCCTTTGGTTTGCTCAGTATGTCTGATGTGATGCTTGATCTTGAGCTGTCAGCATTACAAGCCGACAATCGCGGTGAAGTTATCTCAACACCAAAGATTTTGACAGCAGACAAGCAAACGGCAAAAGTCTCTTCTGGTACGCAGATTCCTTATCAAGAAGCATCAGCCAGTGGTGCTACAACGACCAGCTTTAGAGAAGCAGCACTGAGCTTAGAAGCCACACCGAATATCACACCTGATGGCAAAATCGGTCTAAAATTGGTCATTACCAATGGTACACCGACTATCATCAACAATCAGGTGGCTATTTCTGAGGACTCTATCTCGACCAATGTTATTATCGAAGATGGGCAGACAGTTGTACTAGGCGGTGTGTTTAAAAACCGTACCAGTAACGGCGTAGATAAAGTACCTTTCTTAGGAGACCTGCCTTATATTGGCCGTGCATTCCGCCGAGATGTACGTAGCAATACTAAGGAAGAGTTACTTATTTTTGTCACGCCAAAACTGATCAATGATGGTACAAGCCGTTTGAATTAATGGCAGTTGGTTTTTATTAAAAAAAGCAAGCCACCGTGCTTGCTTTTTTATGTGCTGAATTTTACTCACAATAATCATGGCTCATTACTAGCCAGAATATCAATGACGTTGTATCATACCTAATTTAGCTGAGTAAGTACTATGGTGCAGGAATTGCCGTCGGTGTTTTTAGTGGGACCGATGGGAGCAGGGAAGACGACAATCGGTAAACTACTGGCCAAACAATTAGGCCGAACTTTTGTAGACAGTGATTGGTATGTCGAATCGCAAACCGGTGCCGATATTGCTTGGATCTTCGCAAAAGAAGGCGAAGCGGGCTTTCGTGAGCGTGAAACGCGTGCTATCGACGAGTTGACCCAAAACCCTCAAATCGTACTGGCAACGGGTGGCGGTGCAGTGATGTGTGCTGAAAACCGCGAGTTTTTACATCAGCGTGGTATCGTCGTTTACCTCAATGCTCCCGTAGATGTGCAAATGGCTCGTACTGCAAAGGATAAATCTCGACCATTATTGCAGCAGCCAAATCCTAGAAAAATACTGCAGGATTTGTACAGTGCTCGAGACCCTTTGTATCGGCAGGTGGCACATATCATCATGCCGACGGGCCATACGTATCCACGGCATATGGTCAACCAACTGTTACAGCAATTAGAAACCTTTTCTGACGCTACCACGGTGACACCAGACTCAGCTCCTAAAAACAACCAATAGCAGATCGAGCAGCACAGTTGCTGTTCAGATCTGTTTTTTATCTTATTATCAATCTTTAAGGACTCTTTCATGACAATGGCAGTGTTTTATGATGCTCTAACGGTTCACACGCAAAGTCATGATTATCCAATCGTCATTACTGAAAACGCTGCGATAGAAAAGAGCAGTATGGCACAGCAAGTAGCGCCTTATATTGGTGGTCAGCAGGTATTGATTGTCACCAATGAGACGGTCGCGCCTTTGTACTTGAAAGCCTTGGAAGATGAGCTATGGGTACAATTTACGGTAAGAGTCTGTGTGTTGCCAGATGGTGAGCAATACAAAAACCAAACCAGTATCGATCAAATCTATGACGCCCTAATGGCGGAGCACTTTAATCGTGATGTCACGCTTATCGCGCTCGGCGGCGGTGTGGTCGGTGATATGACAGGGTTTGCCGCCGCGAGCTTTATGCGTGGGGTGAATTTTATCCAAATTCCAACGACGCTGTTATCGCAAGTAGATTCAAGCGTGGGTGGCAAAACAGGCATCAATCATGCACAAGGCAAAAATATGATTGGGGCGTTTTGGCAACCGCAAATGGTTCTTGCTGATATGAGCACTCTCAAAACATTACCGACACGCGAGCTATCAGCTGGCATCGCTGAAATTATTAAATATGCCCTCATCATGGACGAATCATTTTTGACATGGCTTGAGGCCAATCTGCCTGCGATGATGGCATTGGATTTGGCAGTACTTGGGGAAGCGGTGAAGCGCTGCTGTCAGTACAAGGCTGATGTCGTGGCACAAGACGAAAGAGAGTCAGGTGTGCGAGCACTACTCAACTTCGGTCATACCTTTGGTCATGTGATTGAGACAAATGAAGGCTATGGCAATTGGTTGCATGGTGAGGCAGTGGCAGCTGGCATGGTACAAGCAGCTGAGCTGTCCCAAAAGATTGGCTGGCTAACCCATGATGAGGTTGCGCGTATCAAGCGTGTCTTAATTCTAGGTAATCTACCTATCACACCGCCGGTTATCGAGGTAGAGACTGCTTTGAACCTGATGGGGCATGATAAAAAAGTGAAACACGGACAAATCCGCCTGATTTTGTTAAAATCAATAGGCGATGCTGTGTTGACCAATGACTTTGATCACGAGTTGTTGTCTGAAGTATTGTCACAATACAGCGCGTAGCTCATTAAGATCGTGTGCAACTTATCAAAGTTTTAGTAAATGTATAGGGATACCTATACGCTTTAGTGCACTCAAATATGTTTTTACCAAGGACACTCTCATGGCAGCATCAAAACCGACGACACGTACGGCTAGCCAATCATACAGTCGTCAGGCCTTGATTTGGCTAGTAGTGACATTGCTGTTGGGCATTGTCACCGCATTGGTATGGATGCTGAGTCAAACACCAGCAATGGGTGCCAAGATCGAAAACGCACCAGTATCCGCACCGCAAATGCTGGCTGATGAGTTTGAACAGCCATTAAAGATAGAGTCGTTGCATGAGCTTGATACGGATGTGCAACCCATTAACTTTGATGCCACGGTTCGTGATTTGCGTGATTATCCTGATGAATTCAAAGACAAGCGTTATCTACTGGCCAATAAAGGCAAGTGGACTGTGCAAGTGATGAATGTGGCCGAAAACGATGTGATCGTTAGCTACTTAGAAAGCCGCAAAGATCGCGAGAAATTTGCTTATTTTCGATATCTTGACGACGAAAATCAGGTTCGTTATATGTTGACCTATGGGCTGATGAGTAGTCCACAAGAAGCGGTAGGGGCTGCCAAACTGATCGATTTTAAATTGCCTACGGATGTTCGTGTATTGCCAGAAGAGATCAATCGATACGTTGGTATTATTGACAATTACGAGCGCCCTGACCCAGTAAAAGACTTGAGTACAAAGCGTACCCGTGCGGTTAGCTTGAAACCAACCAAACGTGAAATACCTGTTCGCCAAAAAGCGGAGGCGGCGGCGAGCGATCAAGCAGCTACGGACAACAGTAATCGTAATGCTCAAGATACTGCTAGTAGTAAGTCTGAGCCAAGTATTCGCCAATCAGCTGATACGTCTGAAACCCTCTCTGTGAGTGAAGAACGCACGATTGGTAATGACGTACCTTCATCTGAAACTTCACCTAAAAATGAAGAAAATGTGAGTAAACCGGCGTCTGAAACTAAAAAGCCTGCATCATCAGAAGCGGATAAAACCACCAAAAAGCCACCAGTGGTGCCAGCGCCTAAACCGCCGAGCACTACTTCGAACACCAATAACAAGAGTGCCAATGCTAAGAGTGCTAACACCAGTGCGCCAAAAGAAAATAGTGATAGCATAAAAACGCTGATAGAAGATAAGAGTAATTAGTTTTTTGCAGATAGCCTCGCTTGCCTGAAGTTTATGGTGGCACTAACGACCGCTTTATAAATACTTAATACGACTTAATCAAACCCACTAATGAACACATTAGTGGGTTTTTTATGGCTCAAGTATTTTTTGGTTAAAAAGATAAGGAGAAGATAGCGGTCAAAAACAGTCGATTATCATAAGCCTACCTAACCATGTCACAGATGAGTCACTCATATTCGAATTTTAATATGATTATTGATTGTCCTATAACCAATAGTAATAAATACTATTACAAATTATGGCTGATGAATCGATAGAAAAGACTAGATTTTTTGTCAATGATTAACTAATATAACTGTGGGCGACGTTCTGTATAGTTATCGTAAAAATGTTTATTTAACAATGACTTAATAGTATATATACTGTTTTTTTGGCGCTTTGCCAGACATTGTTGTCTCAAGCGTGGCACTAATTGTTTGCTAGGAAGTGATGGTAAGTGCCACAATTTCTCTCATTGTCACTTTTTTAGAGTGAGTACAGCACTTGAATACAGAGCGTCAGATATTCAAGATGAATCAAATGCATTGTTATTAATCTGTCATAGATAAACGTTTACAACTGAAATATGACAACCAACATAACAATTGATGCTTAAGCAAAAGACATAAGATATCAATAAGCGCGTGACTGGTATTTTGGGAGAGGTTTTAACCCATTACCAAGGGCCGATACTCACAAGCTATTGATACACGAACCACATGTCGAGACTTCACCTAACGATTAAGAAAACCACGGTTTTTCTGTGTTTTAGGGTATGACGTCCAAGCCTTGCACCATTTACTAATTCTAAGACCCGAATATCCTTTATCAGCCCGTTCTGCCTACGGGTACCAGCTTACACTCCGCATTGGAGATATAAGCTGCCCGTCTACTTAAAAGGACAAGCTATGTCGATGATTTCCTCGCAAACAAACCTGGCCACGCCAGATGATTTTTCTGATAATTGCGGTTTTGGTCTGATTGCTCACATTGAGGGCCAAGCCAGCCATGACTTGGTAAGAACTGCCATTCATAGTTTGAGTTGTATGACTCACCGCGGCGGCGTTGCTGCTGATGGTAGAACTGGTGACGGGTGTGGTTTATTATTAGCGACGCCTACTGAGTTTTTTAAACAGATTGCCACTGAGCAACAATTGGTACTGACCGACAACTTTGCGGTCGGTATGGTGTTTGTCAATTTGGATAATGACAAGTCTAAGCATAGTCAGCAAGTGCTCAGTGATGAGATTAAAGCGCAAGGGTTAGAAGTCGCAGGCTGGCGTGATGTGCCGCTTGACTTGAGTATCGTCGGTGAGATTGGCCGTGAAACATTACCAGATTTTAAGCAAATATTCGTTAATGCACCAGATGACTTGGCTGCAGATGACTTTAATCGTAAACTGTTTGTCGCACGCAAAAAAGCAGAGCAGCGCCTGACAGATGATGAGCTGTTTTATGTGTGCTCACTCAGCTGTCAGACCATTATTTATAAAGGTCTGGTCATGCCATCAGACTTGCCAGCATTCTTTTTGGATTTACAAGATGAGCGCTTGGCATCTCACATTGTGGTGTTCCATCAGCGTTTTTCTACCAACACGTTACCACGTTGGCCATTGGCACAGCCGTTTCGTTATCTTGCCCACAATGGCGAGCTGAATACCATCACAGGTAACCGTAACTGGTCTAAGGCGCGTACGCCGAAACTCAAGTCAGACAAGTTGCCAAACTTAAATGAATTGACGCCATTAGTAAACAGTACCGGCTCTGACTCATCAAGCTTGGATAATATGCTTGAAGTACTTATGTCGGGCGGCATGAACCTATTCCATGCGATGTCGATTTTGGTACCACCTGCATGGCAGAATGTCGATAGCATGGACATGGATCTGCGTGCGTTCTATGAGTTTTACTCGCAGCATATGGAAGCGTGGGATGGCCCTGCTGGTCTGGTCATTCAAGATGGACGCTACGCGGTATGTATGCTCGATAGAAACGGTCTGCGCCCGTCGCGTTGGGTGACGACTAAGAACGGTTATATCACCGTTGCCTCAGAAGTTGGTGTTTGGGATTATGAACCAACCGACGTATTGGCAAAAGGCCGCGTTGGCCCAGGTCAAATGCTGGTCATTGATACGTTGACAGGTAAAGTTTTAGATACCACTGCTATCGCAACATTACTTAAAACGGCGCATCCATACCGTAAATGGCTGCGTGAAGAAGCGACACGCATACGTGATGATGAGCGTTTAGAAGAAACCTTAGCAACGCAAGCTTGCCGGGGTGATAAGCTAAAAACTCTACAAAAGATGTATCACATCACCAATGAAGAACGTACAGAAATCATTCGTCCCAATGCGGAGAATGGTCAAGAGCCGGTCGGCTCGATGGGTGATGATACGCCAATGGCAGTGCTGTCGCAGCAAATTCGCCATGTGGGTGACTTTTTCCGTCAGCAGTTCGCACAGGTAACCAATCCGCCAATCGATCCACTACGTGAATCTATTGTGATGTCATTACAGACCTGCCTAGGTGCTGAAACGAACGTATTTGCGCCGTCAGCGCGAGATGCTCATCGCATTATCTTATCATCGCCTGTGTTGTCAGCCAGCAAAATGCAGCAGCTTGAAACTTTAGATGATCCTGCATTCAAGATGGCTCGCATTGATTTAAACTATGACCGTACTTTAGAGTTATCTGATGCTATCGTCGCTATCTGTGAGCAAGTGGCAGATAACATCCGCTCGGGTAATACACTGATTGTCTTGTCTGATAAAGATATCGATGCAGACAAAGTACCAGCCAATGCCATCATGGTGACGGGTGCTGTGCATCATTATCTTATCGAGCAAGGCATTCGTACCGATGCCAATCTAGTGGTTGAAACGGGTCTGGCTCGTGACTCACATCAAATAGCAGTATTGATTGGCTTTGGTGCGACCTGCGTCTATCCATATTTGGCATATGATGTCATCGATGATTTGGTGGCGACTGGTGAACTGCTGGGTGATCCGATTCAAGCCCGCGTCAATTTCCGCAAAGGCTTAGATAAAGGGTTGCTAAAGATCCTATCGAAGATGGGTATCTCTACCATTGTGTCGTATCGCGGCGCGCAGTTGTTTGAAGCAGTTGGCCTCTCAGAAGAAGTCGTGAGCCTGTGTTTCAAAGGCGTACAAAGCCGTATTAAGGGCGCTACCTTTGCCGATCTTGCCGCTGATCAAGCGCAGTTGGCTGCCAATGCCTTTAAGCGTCGTGCACCTCTAGATCAAGGTGGTCTGCTGAAGTTCGTCTTCAATAAAGAGTATCATGCCTTTAACCCTGACGTGATCAATAGCCTCCATAAAGCTGTACGCACAGGCGATTATGATAACTATCTTAATTATGCCAACCTAGTAAATAGCCGCCCGGTCGCGACTTTACGCGACTTGTTACAGCTAAAAACAGACAACAGCATCGACGTCAATGAAGTGGAAGATATCTCTGAGATCTTAACGCGTTTTGACTCAGCTGGTATGTCCCTAGGTGCGCTGTCTCCTGAAGCACACGAATCAATCGCCATGGCGATGAATACCATCGGTGGTCGCTCAAACTCTGGTGAGGGCGGTGAAGATCCTGCGCGCTACGGTACACTACGTAACTCAAAGATCAAACAAGTCGCTTCTGGTCGTTTTGGGGTCACGCCTGCCTATCTGCGCTCAGCGGAAGTCATGCAGATTAAAGTGGCTCAAGGCGCTAAGCCTGGTGAAGGTGGACAGCTACCTGGTGGTAAGGTCAATGCACTGATTGCACGCTTGCGTTATTCAGTACCGGGTGTGACTTTGATTTCACCGCCGCCGCATCATGATATTTATTCTATCGAAGATTTGGCGCAGCTGATTTTTGATTTGAAACAAGTCAATCCAGACGCACTGGTATCCGTTAAATTGGTCTCGCGTCCAGGTGTTGGAACGATCGCAACAGGCGTCGCAAAAGCCTATGCCGATTTGATTACTATTTCAGGTTATGATGGTGGTACAGCAGCGTCTCCGCTATCGTCTATCCATCATGCAGGCTCGCCATGGGAGCTAGGTCTGGCTGAGACCCATCAGTCTCTACGAGTGAATGGATTACGTGATAAGGTACGTGTTCAGACCGATGGTGGTTTGAAGACAGGGCTAGATGTAGTCAAGGCAGCCATTCTTGGTGCAGAAAGCTTTGGCTTTGGTACCACGCCGATGATTGCGGTTGGGTGTAAATACCTACGTATATGCCATTTAAACAACTGTCCAACAGGCGTTGCGACTCAAAAAGCCAAGCTACGTGATGAGCATTTCATTGGCGAAGCAGAGATGTTGATTAACTTCTTTAAGTTTGTGGCGACCGAAACGCGCGAATGGTTAGCGGCACTTGGCGTTCGTAGTATGGAAGAGCTGGTCGGTCGTACTGACTTGCTTAATATTTTAGAAGGTAATACTGATAAGCAGCGTCATCTTGATTTAACGCCACTACTATTTAGTCATCCAGCCAGCGTTGGCAAAGCACAGACCTGTCAGGTAGAGCGCAATGAGCCGTTTGATAAAGGCTTGCTTGCTGAGCAAATGATTAGTGATATGCTGGTGAATATTCGTCAAGGCTCAGGCGGTGATTATAGCTATTTCGTTGGTAACTGTGACCGGTCTATCGGTGCTCGTATCTCAGGTGAGATCGCGCAAGTATGGGGCAACCTTGGTATGAGTGACATGCCAATTAAACTGCGTCTAACAGGTACGGCAGGGCAGAGCTTGGGTGTTTGGAATGCTGGCGGCTTAAATATTGAGCTTGAAGGCGATGCCAATGACTATGTAGGCAAAGGCATGGCAGGCGGTGAGATTGTGATTTATCCGCCAAAAGGCTCAAACTTTATAGCACAAGAGACCGCCATTATCGGTAACACTTGCCTATATGGCGCAACGGGTGGCAAGTTATATGCTGCTGGTACAGCAGGTGAGCGTTTTGGGGTGCGTAACTCCGGTACACATGCCGTCATCGAAGGCACAGGCGATCATTGCTGTGAGTATATGACAGGTGGTATCGTCACGATTCTTGGACGTACGGGTCTCAACTTTGGCGCGGGTATGACGGGCGGCTTCGCTTATGTACTCGATATGGAAGGTGACTTCTTTGATCGTTGCAACCATGAGCTGATTGACCTTAACCGCATCTCAAGCGAGCAAACAGAAGAGCACCGTATTCATTTGCAACAAGTGATTGAGACTCATGTAGAGAAAACAGGCAGCGCATGGGGCCAGACGATATTGGATGACTTTGAGCACTATGTTCGTAAGTTCTATTTGGTGAAGCCAAAAGCGGCAAACATTGCAAGCCTTCTTAAAACAACCATGGCCGATCCACAATAGACGATCCACAACGCTGACTCATCGCTTTATAGCGAGCGATTGAGTCGGTGTTGATTGATGACCATTGAATTAGAGTAGCCAGCGTTCCGTTTTTAGAGACGTTTTAACTCACAGGTTTTTAGCAGGTAAGTGACAGCAGCACGTTATAGCGCTCAGCATTGACCCAAATTGGGTATCAAATAAGTGAGGCATCGCTGACTGTCACAACCCACTACAAAAAAACCTTAGATAAAAGAGATAGCACCATGGCAAAACGCTTAGAAAATAATTTTCAGTTTTTAGATGTACCTCGTTTTGACCCAAGCAAAAAAGACATTGCCACACGCTCAACTGAGTTTGTTGAAATTTATAAGCCATTTGAAAACGAAGCCGTCGCACAACAAGCGCATCGCTGTCTTGAGTGCGGTAATCCTTACTGCGAGTGGAAATGCCCCGTACATAACTATATTCCTAACTGGCTAAAAATGGCCACCGAAGGACAAATATTTCAAGCGGCTGAATTGTGTCATCGTACCAATACCTTGCCTGAGGTCTGCGGGCGAGTGTGCCCACAAGATCGTCTGTGTGAAGGCGCTTGTACGTTGAATGATGGCTTTGGCGCAGTGACGATTGGTAATGTCGAAAAATACATCAACGATACCGCTTTTGCCCTAGGCTGGCGTCCAGACATGTCTGAAGTTGTTTGGACAGACAAAAAAGTCGCGATTATTGGTGCAGGACCAGCAGGTCTTGGCTGTGCAGATATTTTGGTTAGAAACGGCGTCAAACCGGTTGTCTTTGACAAACGCCCTGAGATTGGCGGCTTACTGACTTTCGGTATCCCTGAGTTCAAAATGGAAAAAGACGTCATGCGCAATCGCCGTGTGATTTTTGAAGACATGGGTATGGAGTTCCGTCTAGAAACAGAGATTGGTACAGACGTCACTATTGATGAGCTATTGGCTGAATACGATGCCGTGTTCATGGGTATGGGTACATACACCTATATGCGCGGTGGGTTTGCTGGTGAAGAGCTGACAGGCGTCTATGATGCACTAGATTACCTGATTGCCAACGTGAACCGTTGTAATGATTGGGAAAAGAATCCCGAAGAATATATCGACTTTAAAGGCAAAAGAGTGGTCGTACTAGGTGGCGGCGATACAGCAATGGACTGTAACCGTACTAGTATTCGTCAAGGTGCTGAGCAAGTGGTCTGTGCCTATCGCCGTGATGAAGAAAATATGCCAGGCTCACGCCGCGAAGTGGTCAATGCTCGTGAGGAAGGCGTTGAGTTTTTATTCAATCGCCAGCCTACTGAGATCATTGGTCTGAACGGTAAGGTCAATGGGGTAAAAGTCGTCACCACTCACTTAGGTGCACCGGACAACCGTGGTCGTCAGCGTCCTGAGCCGATTCCTAATTCAGAAGAGATCATCGCTTGTGATGCAGTGATTATGGCCTTTGGTTTTAGACCGAGTCCTGCTGACTGGTTTGAGTCTCAGCAAGTGGCGATGGACAGCTCTGGTCGCGTGTTGGCAGCAGAGAAGCAAACCTTTAAATTCCAGACCAAAAACCCTAAGATATTCGCCGGTGGTGATATGGTTCGCGGCTCTGATTTGGTCGTAACTGCTATTTGGGAAGGTCGTGAAGCCGCTGAAGGTATATTGGATTTCTTGGAAGTATAATGAGATTCGTCTAAACCCAGCGATTGATAAGCAGGTTTTACCTTAAACGTCTTTTGTCCTTTTATGGCCAAAAGGCGTTTTTTTGATAGTTACTTTGTAAATAGAGGCTCGACTGATAGCCTGTTTATGAGTAACCTGTGCTTTTTATTATCTATCTCGATTATTATTTATCTCACTTATCCACTAAAAAGAGTAGTCTTGCGTGAAACCAACCCTTTACCAACGTGTTACTGCGCCATTTATTGAGCCTTATGTTCGCTATCAGCACGCGGATATTTTGCATGCCATACGTTTGGGTGTGGCGGTGATACTCGCTTTGTTACTCAACGGGGTCACCAATTTTCCACATGGCGAATGGACAACCATCACTGTATTTATTATTTTGGGCTTATTACAGTATCAAGGCGCTATTTATACCAAGGCAAAAGAGCGCGTGCTTGGTACACTATTAGGTATTGGCATTGCCCTTGGGGTATTATGGTTCAATCAAAATGCAGGTGCGTGGCTGTGGGTCGATTATGCGCTCATTGGCTTGCTCAGTGGCATCATTGGCTATTTGGCGGTTAGAAATCTTGGCTACACAGGGCTACTAACGGGCATCACCATGTTGATGATTGTCTCTGATTTGGGTAACAACAGTATCGGTCAAGACGGTATTTATCGTGTGCTAAATATTTTGTTAGGTACTGGGGTCGCGGTAGCAGTAACGCTGATTTTACCGCTGAAATCGACCTTAATGTGGCGATTTTTATTGAGTAGTAATCTCGATGCTTGTAGCAGTCTCTATGCTGGCGTGGGTCATCATATTGATGCAACGGATGGCGGGGTAGATGGGAAGACAGATGATACTGTCAAGCAGTCAAACACGGTGGCTTTTGCGGTTAATGAAGTGCCTGTTAATAGGACATTGGTCACAGCATTACAGCAGATTAACAAACGCTTGCTTGCTGTGCGTCCACATCTGGCAGCGACAGCGAGTGAATCAGGCATAAAAAAAGAGACGCTAGAGACCATTCAGCGTACACACCGTAATATTATTGGCACGATTGATTTGTTGTTAAGTGCGGCCCCGCGTCTGGCAAATATCGACATCGATGAAGAGAATCATGTACTGTTGATACATTATCAGCATGAGCTAACCCAAGCGATGCAGCACATGGCAGCAGTGTTGCGCAGTCCAAGTGATGAGGTGTTTCGACCCATTACTCGTATCGCGGTTTCAGACTATCCAAGCGTGCAGCACTTAGCCTTTGAGTGGCAAGGGTATTTTTGGTTGACACAAACCTTGCAAGCCCAGTTACAGCAGCTGAGTGACTTATTGCAAACATCGAAGCCGCACTGGTTTGCTGCCTCTGGTCTGGGCTATCAGCGCCGTGAGCAGCGCAGAATAAAAGAGCAGGGCGGCGAGACGGATTTACATCTATAACGCACAAAAAAACGCTGACCATTTAGGATCAGCGTTTTTATTTTTAAAAGTATACTTTCTTTCTAAAATGCTAAATCAAAACCATTAACGCCCAGTTTTTAGCTTATCCCAATACTGCTGATACACTTGCAAGGCCTCATCGCCGACATCTTCTTGGAATTCAGCTTTTGCCAGTACGTCTTTGGCAGGATAAATCGTTGGGTTGTTGCGGACGCTTTCGTCCATCAGCTCACGTGCTGCTATATTTGGCGACGCATAGCCAATCTCTTCACTCACGATTTTTGCATTTTCAGGACGCAATAAGTAATCAATAAATTTGTGTGCCGCATCAACTTGCTTGGCGTTTTTTGGAATGACGAAGTTGTCCATCCATAAGATAGCGCCCTCGCTTGGATATTTATAAACCAAGCTGGTCAGACCTTCGTCATTGGCCATGACTGCCTCGCCATTCCATGTCATGCCGAGCGATGTTTCACCTTCGATATACGGCATACGTGTGGCATCAGAATTAAAGGTTTTGACGTTTGGCATCAAGGTGGTGAGCTTATCGTAAGCGGCTTTGATTTCGTCAGGATTACTACTGTTACCTGAGTAGCCAAGTGTCAGTAGTGCCATACCAAATACTTCACGCACATCATTGGTGAGCATTACCTGACCTTTATATTTAGGATCCC
The DNA here is from genome assembly GCF_016106655.1 of Psychrobacter sp. NG27. NCBI lineage: Bacteria > Pseudomonadati > Pseudomonadota > Gammaproteobacteria > Moraxellales > Moraxellaceae > Psychrobacter > Psychrobacter sp. NG27. The sequence continues at coordinate 50,460 of NZ_JADGIN010000010.1, read as the reverse complement.
ATAGGTCATTCCAACTATTAATAGTCTTAGGATCGACACTATCGCCATTGATCGCCAGACCGGTGCTGCCCCACATATAAGGGATAGAGTATTTGTTTTCAGGGTCGACTTTGGTATTTGTAAATGAGGTATCCAAGTTTTTAAAATTGCTCAATTTCGACTTATCTAACTCTTGCAATAGTCCTTCTTTCGCCATCTTTTCGACATAATAAGTCGATGGAATCGCTAAGTCATATTGGCTAGAGTCATCCAGCAGTTTGAGCTTGGCATACATCGCTTCGTTAGAGTCAAACGTGGTGTAATTAACCGAGATACCAGTCTCTTCTTCAAAACCATCTAGAATCTCTTGCGGCATATATTCTGACCAGTTATACAGGTTCAGTGTCACATTGCTCGCCGCCGCACTACCGTCAGCCGCATTGTCAGAGTTGCTACAACTGGCAAGCACCAAGCCGACAGTCGCTGCTAATAATGCTTTTGGCACTATACGACCAATATTAGCCATGGTGTGAGTAGTTGGATGGGACGATGATAAGTGGGTCAAAATATCTCTCCTAAATAAAGATAGTGCAAATCAGAAAAATTCAATAAAAAGCCAAAAAGATAAAAGCCTGACATGGCCAATAAAACTATTATGGTCATTACTTTGTGGAATTTAAAGGGTTGTTATCAAGGCAATGCTTAGTAATACTAATAAAGAGAGCTGGCTTGGCTAATCAAATGAATAGCGAAAATAACTTAAAGGCAGGTGATTTTGGGTAGCATTGCTAGTGAGTGACATTGGCTCGAGAAAAGATAATATATAACCATGCTATGATTAGCGCAGGCTCAAGCGCCAAATAGCGACAAGCCTTTGGCTTCTAAAATGCTAATTAACCATACCATAATAATAAAGGATGCAACACAATGACTCAAATCACAACACCTCAAAGCACCTCAACGATCCCAGCACTGCTGACCAATAAAGTCGCCATCGTCACCGGCGCCAGTCGTGGACTGGGTTCAGAGATTGCTAAGCAAATGGCAGCAGCAGGTGCGATCGTCTGCGTCAATTATCTCAGTAGTAAAGAGGCGGCTGACACGGTGGTTGCAGATATCATTGCTGCAAACGGACAAGCATTTGCATATCAGGCAGATGTCACCGAGCTTGAGCAAGTAAAGGCAATGGCTACTGAAGTGGTCAGCCGTTACGGTCGTATCGATATCTTAGTCAATAACGCACTACCGAGCTATCAATTTAACCCAAGTGCGGAGTACACCAGTATCGAGACGGTAAAGTGGGCACACTTTTCGCAGCAGATGGATGGTATTGTTAAAGGCGCATTCAACACTGTACAGGCCGTATTGCCGCAGATGAAAGCGCAGCATATGGGCAAAATCATTAATATCTCAACCAACCTTGTCTACAATCCAGTGGTTACCTATTATGATTACACCACGGCTAAATCAGCATTAATTGGACTGACCCGCAACCTAGCTAGTGAGCTTGGTCAATATGGTATTCGGGTTAATTTGCTGGCAGGTGGATTATTAAAGACCACCGATGCAAGTAGCCTGACCACTGAAGAAGTATTCGATTATATCGCGACCACCACGCCACTGCGCCAAGCAACATCAGTCGCTGACTTTGCCAATTCAGTACTGCTCATGGCCTCTGATTTGAGCATGGCTATTACTGGTCAGTCCATTGCTGTGGATGGTGGTTTGACGATGCCTTAATGAATATCTAAAACACACGCAAGTTTAGATATTATTTTACGGACAAGGTGGCATAGAACGGTTCAAGCACTGCTTGTATGCCACACTCTTCAATCGTCCCAGTGACGAAATCAGCACGTGCAATCAGAGCGGGCTGAGCGTCTCCCATTGCCACGGCAAACCCAACCAAGTCAAACATCTCTAAATCATTCATACCGTCGCCAAACGCCATGCACTCGCTTGCATCTACGGCATAATACTCGCACACGTCTTTGATACCACGGGCTTTAGACGCATCGGCTGGCAATATATCTGCGCCAATTTGATGCCAATGTACCAGCTTTAAATCGTGCTGAGCAAAGTCGATGTCCTGCATTTTTTCTTGTTGGTTATTAAAAAATACTGAGCATTGATAAACAGTGTTTGACTGGTAGTAGTCAGGGTCAACGATAGAGTTTGGCGTGATGGCATTAAACTCCCGCAGACGCTCGTTTTCACCAGACCATGCGATATGAGTGGCTGAGTCAAACTTATGAATCAGCTCGCTCTGTTGGCACAGCTTTACGATCTTATTCGTTTGCTCAGCGGTCAGTGGATAGTGGCTGATTTGACCGCTATTATCAAAGCTATACTGCCCATTCATACAAATAATGGCATCGAGCACATTTGCCTCTAACAACGCTAAAATATCTTCAGGCAGTATAGCTTTTGAGCGTCCTGTCGAAATGACCAGCTTGATATCGGTGTCTGCCAGCTGTTTAAGCATTGCTTTGTTGTGCTCAGCAATAATACCGTTACGACTCAAAGTATCATCGATGTCAAAAAAGATGATTTTTGGGACAGACATTTTGGTAGCTAGACTTTCTTTAGCGATTTTGTCTTCGATAAACATGATGATCCTATTATTTTAGTCATTTCAATACTGATGACTCCGATACTACTACAACACAGCCAATCAGATAAATACCTATCGCGTAACCTGTGTCTCTACAAATATCTCCTTAGCTACCCAGCCAAAGAAGTAACAAAAATCCTAAACGATAGGAGTAACCAAGTATGGGTTATTTACTATAAAGTTATGACTAATTGTTCAGATCAGTCAATAAAATAAGGTTCGAGTTTTTGCCTTCACCAACCTGCCATCTAAAGGAACCATGATGAAAATATTTACCTTAAAATCAGTGACCGCTTTGACCGCCTTAGTGTTATCTGCCAACGCTTTTGCCATGGATGTTACATTTGACGATGCAGCTTGGAATGGTAAAAAAATCCCTGAAGGGCAGCAGTGTTTGAATTATGGTGGCAAAAGCCCAGCCACACCAAGTATGACGGTCTCAAACATTCCAGCCGGTGCGGAGAGCTTGGTATTCGTTTATAACGATGTGAGTAACAAACGTATGCAACATGGTGGACACGGCATGGTAGAGTTTGCGCTGCCAAAGGGTGCTACGAGTGCTGAGATTCCACGCGTGTTCGGGCATACTTATGAAGTACCAGTCGGTATTGAGATGGTGGCAGAATACCGTAGCCGCAAAGGTGAAGTAGGCGGTGCGTACAAGCCGCCTTGTTCAGGTGGCAAAAACCATTTATATACGGTAGATGTACAGGCATGGCAGGGCGATATGGTACTTGCTGAAACCATGATTGAGATGGGTCGGTATTAATCAATCAAGCATTTTAGACAGTGTAAACAGCCGTCTATGCAGTATATAGGCGGCTTTTTAGTGAGCGTGAGTTAGGTTCACCTCTCTATAAAACATGCTAGATTAGTGAGTAGGCAACGCTTTGATTGATATTTGTAACCTCTGAGCACTGAGTAAACACGGGTAAATCGTATGGTATAATTGAGGCCGTGCTATAGGAAAATACAGATTAGACTTGTTAATTATTAGAATAATGATATCGCAGTAATTGTGCCAATTTTTATAGTACAATTGTACTCTGAGAAGTATTGGCATCCTATCTCATCAAAATTCTAAAGCGTATTTCTAGAAATACAATGATGCTAGATAACAAAAAATCATTAAGAAACAAAATGTTATTGATTATACTTTATCTTAAAGTGTATCTTAAATTAGATTAGGTTCTCACAAATAAGGTTTCTTATGACTACAATGACAAGCCAACCTTCAGAAGATAGAAAAAGGCATGGCGAGCATATTCTGATCAACATGACATATATCGCCAAAAATGTCGACTTGGACTCTGGAATCGAACTGACTCGTGCACTTGAGTACTGGCGCAGATATTTTGAAGAAAACGATATCGTTTCAGCGTTAGTAATTAGTGAAGGCTATTTCGTTCAAAGTTTTCAAGGTACAAGGCCTGCTATCAGCACTGCCTTGGCAAAGATACTTGATGAGCATTCGACCATTTTCCCTAACATTGTTAACATAGGGGAAATAGAATCGCGTCAATGGAATGGGTTTTTAATCAAACATCTAACCTCGAGCGTTGAAGATGAAGAATATGCCCTAAAAAACTTTTCGGCAGGTTCTGACTACAATCCCTATCTAATGACAAGTGCTCAGATTGAAAGCTTTTTGGCTGCAATTTTTGAAGAAGTCGAATCTAGTAAATCTTAAAAGGGTATTATCCGCTCCCTATAATGGGTGTCTATTCTAACTCGCGTAAAAAAGCCGTCTATACGTTTGTATAGGCGGCTTTTTGATGAAAGCAAGTTACCAGTATCGGCAGAGGGTGTATTCTTAGCAATTGGACGAAATATTGGTTGATGTTCATAAGTAACTCCCACAATCTTTGACTACTAGAAATGCCTTAGTGATTCCTGTTTGTGGATTGAAAATTGGTATATCGGCACATACAGATGAGAATCCCTAACGATTAGAATAGTGCTATCACACTGACTGAGCTACTTTTTGTTGTGTTATTTTAAGGTAGTAAATGATAAGAACTTGGTCAATTTTCAAGAGTTTAATTGATTATACTTTATGATAAAGTGTATATTAATTTATATACCTATTATATAAATGGATTTTCTTATGCATACAATGGCAGGTCAAATTTCAGAAAATAGGAAAAGACATGGCGAGCATCTTCTGATTAGCCTAACGTATATCGGTAAAAACATTGAATTAAAAACAGGTATAGAATTAACCCGTGCTCTCGAACAGTGGCGAAGATACTTTGAAGACAGTGGATTGGTCGCAGCGCTTGTAATCAATGACGGTTACTTTGTTCAAAACATTCAAGGCTCAAGACCAGCTGTCAATGCTGCTCTAACGAAGATAATTGATGAGCATTTTAAGATTATCCCTAATGTTGTCAAGGTAGAAGAAATAGAAGTACTTCGATGGGATGGGTTCGTAACCAAACACCTGACCGAAAGTGCTGAAGATGAGGAATATGCCTTGAAAAGTTTCTCAGCAGGTTTTGATTTCAATCCTTATTTAATGAAAAGCACTCAGATTGAAAGCTTTTTGACAACGATATTTGAAGGTGCTGAATCCGATAAATTTTAGATGAATAGCATTTATATATCATAAGCGTTATCTATTTTAATTGGCATAAAAAAGCCGCCTATACATTGTGTATAAGCGGCTTTTTATTAAAAATGTTGTGAGCTTGAGCGATTAGTGCGCAAAGCATAGCTATAACCAACTGCTCAGCCTACCTCAACACTTGTCACATTCTGAAAGCCTCTTGGTAGCTGACCACCGCGATTACCACGAACACCCGTATAGTTAGCCAAATCATTTGGCTTGAGTGTGACATGGCGTTTGCCAGCGGTAATGACAAGGCTATCTTGCTGACTGAGAGGCGTAATAGTCAGCACTTCTTCGCCGTCTTTTAACTTGATAAGTTTGTTGCCTTTACCGCGTGCCTGCTCAGGCAGATCATCGAGAGCAAATATCAGTAAATATCCTGCATTGGTCGCGACAGCGACATGATCAGGTGTCAGGTGCGTATTGCTATTGTCATCGTCAGCATTGGCAGTCGCGTCCACTGGTGTATCGATACGTGCGACATGGAGCAATTGACTATCAGCAGCTAGGTTAATGATGTTTTTACCTGCTTTTTGATTGCTATCGAGATTACCAATGGTATTAATAAAACCATAGCCTGCTGAGCTGGCAAGGATAATACGTTGATCGTTATCACCGGTTAATAGCTGCTCAAAGCTGGCACCTGCTGGTGGTTTTAACACACTGGTCAATGGATCGCCTTGACCACGAGCCGATGCGAGATTGTGCGCATCGATACTGTAGCTGCGTCCAGTGCTGTCGAGCACGTAGATTCGCTCGTTGGATTTGCCGCGCACGTGCGCTTGATAGCTGTCACCTGAGCGGTAGCTCATACCAGCGGCATCGACATCATGGCCTTTGGCTGCACGAATCCAGCCCGCTTTCGATAGGATAGCGGTGACAGGCTCGCTTGGTACAAGATCAGACTCTTTTAATGCTTGTGCTTCTTCACGTTCTGCCAATGGTGATACGCGCTCATTGCCATGTTCTTTCATATCGGCTGTCAGCTCGTCAATCATCAGATTGGTCAAACTGTCTGGATTGTCCAGATACTCTTGAATAATGGCACGTTCGGCAGCCAGTTCATCTTGCTCGCGGCGTAGCTCAATCTCCTCTAACTTCGCCAGCTGACGCAGACGAATATCCAAGATAGCATTGGCCTGAATATCAGTCAGGTCATAGTCCTGCATCAATGTTGCTTTCGGATCTTCTTCTTCACGAATGATGCGAATGACTTCATCAATATTAAGATAAGCAATCAGCAAACCTGCGAGGATGTGCAAGCGCTTGTCGATTTTATCAAGACGATATTGCAAGCGGCGCGTGACCACAGAGCGACGACAGACGAGCCACTCTTCCAAGATTTCTTTTAGGTTTTTGACCTGCGGCTTACCATTTAGGCCAATCATATTCATATTAACGCGGTAATTGCTCTCAAGCTCCGTACTGGCAAACAGATGGCTCATGACGCGAGCGACATCGACTCGGGTTGATTTTAGCTCAAGCACGATACGGCAGGCATTTTCGTGATCTGACTCATCATGAATATCAGTGATCCAAGGCAGCTTTTTATCGGTCATTAGCTTGGCGATTTGCTCTTGGATTTTATTACCCGATACTTGATAAGGAAGCGCGTCAATGATGACGAGGTTTTTCTCTTTAGGGTCAACATGGAACGTTGCACGCATTTTATAGCTACCGCGTCCAGTCTCATACATCGCTTGCAAATCTTTTTTACTGGTGATGATTTCAGCTGGTGTTGGCAAATCTGGTGCTGGTATTGATTGGGTAAGCTGCTTGACCGATAGCTCCGGATTTTTAAGCAAGCGAATCGCAGCACGTACCACTTCATTAAGGTTATGCGGTGGAATATCGGTTGCCATACCGACCGCGATACCCGTTGTACCATTTAATAGGATATTAGGCAGGCGGGCAGGTAGGGTGGTTGGCTCTTGCATCGTGCCGTCAAAGTTGTCTTGCCAATCGACCGTACCTTGACCCAATTCTGCGAGCAACGTATTGGCATAAGCAGACATTTTGGCTTCGGTATAACGCATCGCCGCAAAGGATTTTGGATCATCTGGGCTACCCCAATTACCTTGACCTGTGATGAGCGGATAACGATAGCTGAACGGCTGCGCCATCAGTACCATCGCTTCATAACAGGCGCTGTCGCCATGCGGATGGTATTTACCCAAGACGTCACCGACCGTACGTGCCGATTTTTTGGCCTTGGCAGTCGATTTTAGGCCTAGCTCGCTCATCGCATAGACGATGCGGCGCTGCACTGGCTTTAGACCATCAGCGATATTTGGCAGCGCCCGATCCATGATGACGTACATGGCATAGTTGAGATAGGCCTGCTCAGTGAACTCTGCGACTGAGCGAGTATCCATCGGTTCAGTGGGAATGATTGGGGCAATCGTACTATCAATAACATCGGACATAAAATAGGATTCACTTATCAGTTTTAATAGGTATAGATAATTGGTTCAAGCGTGCAAATAGGATAGTGCTATCGTAAAGGATATTGAGGCAATTAAAAAGACGTATATCAGAATAGACGACAGTGCATGACGTGCTTGGTAAAGGTGAATTGGCGATTGTATGATTTGAAGTCAAATCTCTCAGTGAAGCCTCTTTGTATAGCGATAAATATCATAAAGCAGAAAACCAATATAAAAAGCAGCGATGAAGATTCATTAACTGTGTCAACATTGTTACAGAGTATTCAAAATCAACCTCGATGAATATCGATGATTGAATGAGAATTTCGATATAACATTTTGATATTTAATATTTTTTTAGGCGTCAAGGTGATTTGAGAACTCATGCAGCAATCTTTTATATTGAGTAGTTTGTACAAAGTGTGTATGTTAATGAACAAAGGGCTATTTACTGCTATATCGTTCACTCAGCACCATACGATTCAGTCATAGACTTGTTTGCTACCGTTATGTGGCAAGCAATCTCGGATTTTGGTATGTTTATCACACTGTGGTTTGCTTGGGTTGGCGGTAATGTACTATTACTAGGAGAACAAAGATTATGGAAAATCAAGTAAACTTAACCCGTCGTGATGATAAGGTTTGGCTAAAAACGTACGAAGAGCTTGGACTAGAATACGACATTGAACTACCGGCTAATGATACCTCACTCATTGATATTTTTGAGCAAAGCTTTGCTAAAAACAGTGATAAAACGGCCTATATTTGCATGGGTTCATCGTTGAGCTTTAAAGAAGTAGATCTGTACAGTCGTCAAATGGCCGCTTACCTACAGTCATTAGGACTGGTCAAAGGTGACAAAGTTGCGGTCATGATGCCCAATATTTTGCAATTGCCAATCTCGGTCATTGCAGTCCTGCGGGCAGGATATACCTTAGTTAACGTCAATCCATTATATACCACCAGAGAGCTTGAGCATCAACTGACTGACTCACAAGCCAAAGTATTGATCATGGTCGAAAACTTTGCCAAGACCTATCAAGACATCGGTCGCAATGTGGTCGATAAGGTCGTGATTACTGGTATGGGCGATTTGATGGGTACGCTCAAAGGCTTTATGGTCAATACGGTCGTGCGTCATGTCAAAAAAATGGTACCAGATTACAGTATTAGCAACAGCATTCCTTTTAAAAGTGCCCTAAAGCAAGTGGCTGCTAGCAAATATAAGCGCCCAACCGATATCACGCTCGACGATATTGCCGTCTTACAATATACAGGCGGTACGACAGGTGTGGCAAAAGGCGCGATGCTGACACACAAAAACTTGGTCGCAAACTTAATTCAATCTAATACCTTTTTGGGCACCGCCTTTGATGATTTTGATCAAAGAGGTGAGCAGCCTGTCATTATGACAGCATTGCCGATGTATCATATTTTCTCATTCACTGTCTGCGGTATGTTTGGTCTATATCGTGGTTGTGTGGTGCTACTGGTACCAAACCCACGCGATCTTGATAGCTTGTTAAAGGCATACAAAGCCAATCCACCAGCGTTCTTCCCAGCGGTCAATACGTTGTTCAATGCGCTTGCCAATAACGAAGAATTTATCGCGATGGATCATAGCAAGCTGCGTCAGTCGATGGGCGGCGGCATGGCAGTACTGAGTCCAACCGCTGAAAAATGGCGTCAAGTAACAGGCAATATCATTATTCAAGGCTATGGCTTGTCAGAAACTGCACCGGTTGCAACCTCGAACCCTAGCAATAGTAAAACATTTACGGGCACCATTGGTGTACCGATGCCAGCGACTGATGTGGCCATCTTAGATGATGATGGTAATGAAGTGGCACTTGGTGAGCGCGGTGAGATTAGTGTTCGTGGACCACAGGTCATGAAAGGTTACTGGAACCGCGAAGAAGCGACTGCTGAGGTTATGACAGCGGACGGTTTCTTCCGTACGGGCGATATCGGTATCATGGCTGACAACGGATACGTGACGATCGTTGATCGCAAAAAAGATATGATTTTGGTGTCTGGATTTAACGTTTATCCTAACGAAGTCGAAGAGGTCATGGCCGGTCATCCTAAGATTTTGGAGTGCGGTGTTATCGGTATCGAAGACGAGAAGAGCGGTGAGATTCCTAAGATTTACGTCGTACGCAACGATCCTAGTCTGACCACCGAAGAAGTGCTTGAGTACGGTAAAGAGCATCTAACAGGATATAAGCGTCCTCGCCGTGTTGAGTTCATTGATGAGCTACCAAAGTCTAATGTGGGTAAAATCCTACGTAAAGATCTACGTGTACTCGAAGAGAAAAATCACGGTTGATACGGTATTTGATATAGGTACGCTCAAGGTAAGCTGAAGTAGAATGCTTGAGCTCTATGAGTGTACTGATGAAGGATAAGCATAGCTGAAACATGAGTCAAGGTAGGCTGTGATGATCCAAAATGATAAGACTGCAACTATGCTGTCTTATCATTTTTTTGTCTTGATGGTTTTGGGCAGTCTTAAGGCGGATATGACACAGCGACTATTAATAGAGAATGTTTAGCAAAACTGCTATAGTGCCCATCGATGTATTTTTGTATATACCTGAAAAATTGATGGTTTTGGTCTGTATGGCTGACACATTATTATGATATATCTAATCTGTGATTTGGTTTTATGCAGTGCAGCCTATTTGGTATGAATCTCACACACCTCTTTGATTAAAAATCTGTGAACGATACGCCGGTTTTATTCAACGGCTTTTCATTCACAAGATGTTGCCATCATTGATGAATCATAAAAAATAATGGTGTTTTTATTAAAGTATTCTATGTTTTTAACGGTAACGTTTAGGGAAAATTATGACGGACAATATCAATAAAGAGACGAAAGAAAATAATGTAGCGACTGATGGCAAAGCTGATGCAGCTAGCAATGCTTATCAAAGCAATGCATTTCCCACGATGCCAACCATCGCAAGCGACAGTCCGTGGCTAAGTGCTTATGAGCGTTATGACATCGATGCTACTATTGAGATGCCTGAGGATAGTACGTCTTTACTTGATGTGTTCGAGCGTAACTTTAGTCGTTATGGACAAAAAACAGCCTATATCTGCATGGGCGCGTCTATCAGCTTTAAGCAACTAGATCTGTACAGTCTTCAGATTGCCAGCTATCTGCAGTCATTAGGACTGGTCAAAGGTGATAAAGTTGGGGTTATGATGCCCAACCTTTTGCAGTATCCAATAGTAGCATTGGGGGTCATTCGTGCCGGTATGATACTGGTCAACGTCAATCCGTTGTATACCAGTCGCGAGTTGTCACATCAGTTGCATGACAGTGGTGCCAAAGCGTTGTTCATCGTTGAGAACTTTGCAAAAACGTATCAAGATGCGGAAGATAAAGGTCAAGTTGAGCATGTCATCGTCTGTAAAATTGGCGACATGCTAGGAACGATCAAGGGGGCCGTGGTCAACCTCGTTGCTCGTCATATCAAAAAAATGATTCCTGCTTATCGCTTACCAAACAGTGTGAGTTTTAAAGATGCGTTAAACGAAGCCTCAGCCAGCAAATACCAGCGCCCTGAGCTGAATCTAAGTGATGTGGCATTGCTGCAATACACAGGCGGTACAACAGGCGTGGCTAAAGGGGCGATGCTGTCTCATGGTAATCTAGTCGCCAACATGCTACAGGTCAGCGCGTTGATGAACAGTGCCTTTGATGATGATATCGATGGCAGAGACGTTATTTTGACCGCATTGCCGCTATATCATGTTTTCTCATTCATGGTTTGTGGTATGTGCAGCATGTATCAAGGCTATGCAGGGTTGCTCATTCCAAACCCGCGCGATCTTGATGGGCTTATCAAAGAGATGGGCAAATACAAACCTGCTTTTATTCCTGCGGTAAATACCTTGTTCAATGGTTTGGTGCACAAAGACAGTTTTGCCGACTTGGATTTCTCTAATCTAAAAGCTTCTATCGGCGGTGGTATGTCAGTGCTACCTAGCGTGGCAAAAGAGTGGCATAAAATCACTGGTCTACCGATCGTTGAAGGCTATGGTTTGTCTGAAACTTCACCTGTTGTGACCTTTAACCCAATGACCATTGCAGAGTTTACTGGAAAAATCGGTATTCCTGCGCCTAGTACTGACATTGTGCTCATCGATGAAGACGAAAATGTAGTGGCGATGGGTGATCGTGGTGAGATCTGCGTAAAAGGTCCACAGGTCATGATTGGTTACCAAAACCGTCCAGAAGAAACAGCTGAGTCCTTTACGGCTAGCGGTTATCTAAAAACCGGTGACATCGGTATCATGGACGAAAAAGGTTTTATCAAAATTGTCGATCGCAAAAAAGACATGATTTTAGTCTCTGGGTTCAATGTGTATCCAAATGAGATCGAAGAAGCGATGAGCGAGCATCCAGCGGTCGTTGAGTGCGGTGCAATTGGTATTCCCAATGATGATCGCGGTGAAGAGCCAAAATTGTTTGTGGTCAAAAAAGGCGACGTCACAGAACAAGAGCTGCTTGATTATGGCAAAAAACAATTGACTGGCTATAAACGCCCGCGCCATATACAGTTCGTTGACGAATTACCAAAATCGAACGTGGGTAAAATTTTACGTAAAGAATTGCGTAAGATGGAAGGGTTAGAATAAATTTAGTATCAAACTTGACCAACGCAGCGGCGTAATAGCGTGAGTGAATCTTGCTATTGCGCCGCTGTCACGTTAGGATATCTTAAGATTTTAGTCTACCAAATGCCTATTGGTTAATCCTCGGATCAAGAATAGTGTATTTTTTGACATGGCTTTTATAACACCGTACTAGGAATTTTTATGCGTATTGACAATCGTGAGCTTGACCAACTTCGCTCGATCAGCTTTGAGCGCCATTATACCAAGCATGCCGAAGGCTCAGTATTGGTCAGTTTTGGCGACACCAAAGTGCTATGTACGGCCAGTGTCGAATCGGGTGTACCGCGCTGGCTCAAGGGCAAAGGCAAAGGCTGGATCACTGCCGAATATGGTATGTTGCCACGTGCGACCAATACCCGTAACCAACGTGAAGCGGCCCGCGGCAAGCAGTCCGGTCGTACCCAAGAGATTCAGCGTCTGATCGGGCGTAGTCTGCGTGCCATGATTGACTTGAGTAAGCTTGGCGAAAACACCATCTATCTTGATTGTGATGTTTTGCAAGCGGATGGCGGCACTCGTACCGCTAGTATCACTGGTGCGGCAATTGCGCTGATTGATGCATTAGAAACCATCCAAAAGAGTAAAAAGCTTAAAGCGGATCCTCTCATTGGATTGGTAGCAGCGGTATCTGTCGGTATGAAAGATGGCGAGGCGTATTTAGATCTGAACTACGAAGAAGACTCTAGTTGTGATACAGATTTGAATGTCGTCATGACCCAAAAAGGCGAGTTCATTGAGCTTCAGGGTACTGCTGAAGAAAAGCCGTTCACGCGCGCTCAAGCAGATGCCATGCTGTCAATGGCCGAAAAAGGCATTGCTGAACTTATTAAGATGCAACAAACTGCACTTGGCTGGTAGTCAGTTTTCACGGCATACTGTACTTTATCTTTAGATTTAATAACTGCCTGTTGGTCCCTGATAGGCAGTTTTTTCACAGACAACTATCCTCACATCTGATAATAGGTAAGAACGCATGCTCAAGCTGACTGATGATGGCGCAAAAATCACCTTACAGGGTCAGCCAAACGCTGGTGATAACGGGATGTTTTGGTTTGGGTCTGCCTTATTGATAGGGGCAGTGGCAGTTGCCATGGCCATGAGCCTATTGTCTGAACGTTTGGCCATTGGTGCCCTTGCACTTCTTATTATTGGTAGCTTTATTTTTAATAAACAGCGTCAGAAACACAAAAAAGCCATGAGCGGTATGATCAGTAGTGGCACATTGTGGGTACGTGCAGGTGAGCTGGTGCATGACAATCTGGGCAAACGAGATCACATTCATTTGGCTGATGGTGACAAGGTAGTGCTGATAGGCGATCAATTACAGATTGTCGATAGCAGCGACGTACGTAAATATCATATCAATGGTTTTGAGAGTGCTCAAGAAGCAAAAGCCACCAAAGCAATTCTAGAAGGGCAAGCGTTTAGCAAACGTCATGTCAATATTAAAATGAATAGCGGTCAGTAAGTTCCTCATTCACAGGTTAGCATCCAACAGTTAGTGCTATGAAAAATTACATCAACCAATTCATTAACCTGCTCTAATATCTCAAATATTTTTCCTGCAAGTCTCCCATATCCTCTATTTGCTTTTACCATTCATCAGTATTTTTATGCCAGTTATCGCCTACATTGGGTGAATAATACTTGCAGATTTGTGCCTAAATGGTTTATAAGTAACAGTGCAACACTTAATCCTCATTATTATTTACACCGTCAGTGAACGTTCATTGACCGGGAGTCCGTCATGTCGCGTTTGCCTATGTCTATGTCTAAATTTATGCCATCAATTGCCACATCCTGCAGTTTATTATTGCTCACTTGTAGCGCGGTAAGCCAAGCCCATGCAGACAGCATGAGTGCACTCATTGCTCAGAAGTCGGCTCAATCTACGATCAGTACTACTTATCGCTATCCTGAGGTACAGCGTCAGTATCCATCAGTATTGCCTGCGTTTTTGTCAGGGAGTTATGATAATGTCGATAGTGAGTATTTGCCGCTACTGAGCAGTGCGGAGACACAAAGTAGTCAGGCAGCACGTGAAGTGGTGAGTATGGCGCGTAAAATGGCGCTCAACGAGCGCACCATCATCAAAGGTGGCTGCTGGGACTATCTAAATGCGGTGTTCAATCGGGCAGGGGTATCGCGTAATACCATCCATAAAGGCACGTATGGTCAAGGCCCTTATGCCAACAGTAGTGAGATTGAGGCGGGCGATTGGCTCTACTATATCAATCATGGTTACAATGGTGTGGAGCATAGCGGCCTGTTTGTTGGCTGGGTCGATGAGCGTGCCAAGCAAGCACTGATACTCAGTTATGCTGGCGAAAACCGCCGCGAACCGGCTCGTTACCGTGTGTATGATTTGAGCAACGTCTATCAAATCATGCGTCCTAGTGTCTAAGCATCCCTAGCACCACATAGTGTGATAAAAAAAACGTCCGTCACTGATAACGTGGCGGACGCTTTTGATTGGTAAATATCAATTATTCTTTTGGTTTTGGCGCGAATTTTAGAAAGGTTTTACCACGACTAAAATGACAATAATCACCAAGGCAAAGACTGGCACTTCATTGAACCAACGCCAAAACTTATGCGATTTATAGTGTGGGTTGTCTATCAGCTTTTTGCGATATAGTCCGCAAGCGCCATGATAGCCGGATAGCAGTATAACTAATAAAATCTTAACGTGCAGCCAACCTTGGGTTTTATACACATCCCAACCTAGCCCAACCATCCATAGACCAAAGACCCATGTCGCTATCATTGCTGGTGTCATTATGCCGCGATACAGCTTACGCTCCATAATGGTAAAGCGCTCTTGGCTAATGGTGTCATCACTCATCGCATGATAAACAAACAGACGCGGCAAATAAAATATCGCCGCAAACCAGCAGACCATCGAAATGATGTGTGCCGCTTTAATCCAGTTAAAATAATCTGCCATAACTTAATCTCTTGTTATCAGCCATTTAATACTAGCTCTTTAATATTAGGCTTATTTTCATATGCTTGTTATAAGGGCTAATTGATGACACGGCCCAAACGCAAGTGCAATGCAGATTATTGATAAATAGTCGCTCCACACCGTCAAACTAATCAGCCAATACCACTTGTGTTTGATGACCACTCATCGCATCTAGTACAGGCAATACTTTTGGCGCTCGTGGTGCCGCAAACTGCTTGGTTAAGCCAAGCTCACGCATAAGTCTGTCATCGCCTGATTGACTAGAGTTTCCGGTTGTCAGCAACTTATCACCATAAAAGAACGAGTTGGCACCCGCCATAAAGGCCAATGCTTGCTCAGAGTCTGATAGGCTCTCGCGACCAGCAGACAGACGCACATAACTGGTTGGGCAGCAGATACGCGAAACGGCAATGGTGCGAATCCATTCAAGGACAGACAGTTGACCTTCGGCCAATACTTTATCGCCGATCGGTGTACCTTTAATCGGTACTAGCAGATTGACTGGGATTGATTCTGGGGCTTTTGGCATTTTGAGTAGTTCATGTACCCAGTCGATGCGGTCATCACGGCTTTCACCCATACCTACGATGTTACCGCTACAGACGTTGATGCCTGAGTTGCGCACGTTTTCTATCGTATCCAAGCGCTCGTCATAGCTGCGTGTGCTAACGACTTGCTCATAATAGCTGCGTGAGGTATCTAGATTATGATTGTAATAGTCCAATCCGGCATCCGCCAACTGCGTTGCTTGATTGGTATCTAACATACCGAGCGTCATACAAGTCTCAAGCCCTAGTGCCTTGACTTCTTTGATCAGCTCAACCACATAAGGCATGTCTTTTGCGCTTGGATGTTTCCATGCCGCACCCATGCAGAAGCGCGACGAGCCACTGTTTTTGGCACGTTTGGCAGCGGCAATGACTTTGTCTACTTCGATGCGTTTTTCTGCTTGTAGTTTGGTGGTATCGCGATGGTGACCTGACTGTGAGCAGTAGCCACAATCTTCAGGGCAGTTACCTGTTTTAATCGACAACAACGTACTGATCTGTACTTCATTGGCTGTGAAATGCTCACGGTGAACAGTCTGTGCTTGCAACAACAAATCCATCAATGGCAAATCAAACAGTGCGGCGATTTCTTCGCGGCTATGCTTGTGCGGAGTTGATTGGTTGGCATCGGTGGCTAAACTGGCCAAAAAATCATCGCGACTGTTTTGATGATTGAGTGTCTGAGCGTGGCTATCGGCATTGGGTTCTGAGATGTTAAGTAATCCTGCCATGAGATAAATCCTTTTATAACGGTATTGGGTACATCTAAATGTTTTTGTGTTTTTAAAATAATAAAAAAGGCTGCGATATAGTATACCGTAACCTTTTTAGAAAATCAGAACACTGCTGGAGAGTATGTATAAATATCACAGTGGCGTATATAAGTAGTAACTATCCATCTATTGTATCAATGACTACTGATTAACGCACCTCTTGATTCCATTTAATACACCTCTCATTTATAGCGAATTATTTACCCAGTTTATGCTTAGCAACACCAACCCAATGCTCAGCAAATTTCTGTGCTTTATATGCATAAGGCTTGGCTTTGTCCAGATACGGTTTGCACTCTTCTGGAATAGTTGGCACGATATGTTTGGCCAATTTATTGAACCACATCATGAGGCTATAATCCCCCTCAATGCTTAATTTGCCTTCTTGTACTGCAGTCATAAATGCTGGCAAACTGCCTTTGGTCAAAAGTTTGACGCCAGTCATAGAGTCTTTAAAGGTAATCGTAAGGTCTGCTGTTTTTGCATGACCGCTTTGCTGACTAAAATGACCATTATCAAAAATAAAATGACGAGCAATCTCAGATTCAGTGCTGGCAAATTCGATCGTGACCGCACGATCAGCGAATAGCTTTTGGACAGCTTCATCATTGCTATCAGCTAGCATTGATAAGCGATAGCCAACGACTGCCAACAAAGCGTCTAATGGATCAGATTTGATGTCTAACACAGGAACTGTGAACATAGTAAAACTCCTAAAAAATGACGCATAAAAATAAGGCGTACTTTATACCAATTCTTATGACAAATATATAACCCGATTATAAACCATGCAGTAACCTGAACTCTTTAGGAGTTAAGTAGAGAGTGTTAAGCATCTTGTAACATTTGATATTGTTATGACATGACTCGTTGCTAAGCGTGATATCTCAGCAACGATATTATAGTGATAGCAGCCATAAAGATAATATGGTGATAAAAGCAATATCGAAAGAAGGATCAGGCAGGATTAATGAAATCGCGGTTTGTAATCATCGTCATAAACAGGCGTATGCTCAATATAGCGTGCGGCCTCTAGCGCACGCTGCTGCTGCACAGATTGACTCACGTCATCATAGCGCAATGCTCGGTACAGTACCCAGCCCGCTAGCGGTAGCCAGCTCACACCCATCGCGATGACATAGCGATGCCACTCGGACAGTTCAAAGAACATAGTGCTACCTGACAAAACGTTTTGAACGACTTCGACAGCCAACCAGTAGGCCATACCGCCAAACAGATAGAGCAATAGCCAACGCTGCGATGATAGAGCGAGGGCCACGACCAGTCCTGCCAGTAATCCATAGCCCAGCCATGTTATAACGCCCCACGCCTCAACACCAACAAAAGAAAATATAGTTAATAACATCATTCATCTCGCTATTCATAAGGTGAATTCCAATAGAGTTATTATGAAAGGTTGTTGGACAAAGCTAAAGAGGGGGGAGGCGACTTTGCGACAACCGTTGACGTTTGGTTTTTTGGATGGTTTTTGCGATTTTTAATTGCTAGAGGATAGGCTAAGCGCCGTAAAGAGCGGCGCTTATTTTAGAGGGTAGAAGGAGTTTGATTGGGTTTGACAAGGTGGTGTCAACTAACAGTCAGAGGCGACAGATTTGCTGAAGACTTAAACTCGATTGGCACGATTGCCCCACCAAGATAATAACGATACTAAAATCGCCCCGAGTAGCATGAGTCCGATGGTCGTTAGCCAGTGTGCACCAGTAGGATACTGCCATGGCATGACATTATTGACGGCCTCATTATCTAGAGCACCTAAGGCATCTACTTTCCATGGCCATACTTTTATCAAGGAGCCTGCGATAAAGCCCGTCAGTAAGGCCAAAGTGGCTTGATAGTAACGTGATAGTAACCACTTTAGGGCGCGTGTGAATAACAGTAATCCAGTTACCATCCCTGCCATAACGGTAAGAACAATACTCAAATTCATGGTATGAACAGCTTCTAGCACCGTATCGTAAGCGCCGAGCAACAATAGAATAAACGAGCCTGATATACCCGGTAGAATCATCGCACAAATGGCAATTGCCCCTGCAAAAAACAAGTAGGGTAAGCTGGGTGTGGTTGTGAGTAATGGCAAACTGCTAATGACCACCGCAGCACCCAATCCAGTAGCAAACAATACTGCACGGCCTATATTCCAGCGCTCAATCTCACTGAGTAAAATAAATACTGTGGCAACTACCAATCCAAAAAAGAACGACCAAATGAGCAGCGGCTCATTATCCAGTAAGTGTTTAATAATGCCGGCTAGGGTAGCGAAGCTGGTGGCAATACCCAGTACCAAACATAATAAAAAGGTCGCATCAACCTGTCGCCAAACGGCAAGCAAACCTTTGATACCCCCTTCTTGTCGAAATATCTGCCAAAGATTGGGACCAATACTGCCAAGCGCATTAATCAGACGCTCATAGATACCAGCAATCAGAGCGATGGTACCACCAGAGACGCCAGGGACGATATCAGCAGCGCCCATGGCCATGCCTCTGACATAAATCCCCAAGAGCTGTTTTGGACTGTCAGTATGAGTCGGCGTGGTACTCATATCTGATGACTGTTTTGACTGCGATGGCTGCGGAACTGACGGCTGGTTTGGCCGTGGAGATTGTGGTGCCGTCATAAACATTCCTTTATCGTTTAAGAATCAGTGTTATCTAAAATTGGGGTTATGTATCATGGTAAAACATCAAAGCAGTCTCACTATGGTAAGACTGCAATACAAAAGTAATATAAAACCACATAAAGCACAAAAGCCAGATCAATGACAAAGCATTAACCCAGCTTATGAGATCGTTTCATGTACTTAGCAATTACCCAGCATCAGGCTTTATGTCAGACTCAGTATTAGACCCAGTATTAGATTGGGTATCAGACAGCGCAGGATAGCCAAGTGCATAGAGAGTGCCTTCAAGCCCTGTCACGTTGATAGCGGCATCGGCACGTGCTTGTACGATGGGCTTGGCATGATAAGCGACGCCTAGATCAGCAATGGCCATCATTGGCAAGTCATTGGCACCATCACCAATGCAGACCACTTGTGACATCTCAATACCCAAGCGTTCAGCGGTATGCTTGACGATGGCGGCTTTTTTGTCACCATTGACGATAGGCCACTGCACATGACCGGTGACTTCACCTTCGTCGATATCTAAGGCATTGGCATGCACTTCATCAATGCCTAACTGCTCAGCGATATAACGAGCAAAGTATGTAAAGCCGCCTGATACCAGTACAGTATGATATCCCAATCCTTTTAGCGCACTGATGGTGGTGCGCGCGCCTACCGAGACGGTCAAGCGGCTACAGATATCATCCAGTACGTCAATTGGTGTGCCTTTTAATAATGCCACACGCTGAGCGAATGACTCATCAAAATCAATTTCACCGCGCATGGCGGCCTCAGTGATGGCTTCGACTTCGTCACCAATGCCTGCGGTTTTGGCCAGCTCTACGATGACTTCTTGTTCAATTAAAGTTGAATCCATATCAAAGCAGGCAAGTTTATGAGTACGTAGCATATGGCCGACAGATAGGATATGGCAGTCAACGACGTTTATGTTGCCGGTGCTATCTGCACTGCGCGTATTGTTGTACTCTTCTGTCAAATCACGACGCAAGCGTGTGGTTAGCTGATCATCAATGATGTGCGCGGCAGCGGTCTTTTTGCCAGGATGCATCAGCGTATCATTGACAGGGACTAGCAGGTAACGGAATACTTGAGCATGGGTAAAGGGAAGGCGCTGTGCACCGTCAGCCGTTGGCTCTGTATCAGAAACTGTGATACTGACAAAACTGGCATCCGTGTCTTCAGCGACCGTCACTAAATGCCAGTTGGGCTGTTCATCGACCCATGACTGAACATATTGATGAATATCTAGCGTAGATACGTGAGTCGGCAATACAACGATGAGCGCAAAAACAGGCAGCGACTGTAGCGCATCAAAATCTTGCAAATTAGTATCTTCAGGTAATAATGCCGCAATAGAGTCGACGGCTTGCTGCCATGCTTTGCTGTCTTTTGGTAACGAATAAGATGTATTTTTTGGCATGGCTCAATTGTCCCTTGTATGCTCGTATAAGATTGGGAATAATAACAGTTTTACTGGGCAGCGCCTATAGATGACACGCAAAGTATCAATGGCGTAAAAAAACCACAATCATGGCGCAAATGACCAGAAAAAAACCATCGCGTCATTGTGATAAATTTATAAAGTGACTCACGCCATCAGGCTTGTTATGGTGATATAGTGGACAAGATAAAAAGTCACGCTTCTATATCCCTTGTACTATAGAAAAATGATCGTGTTGACCTCGATTTATAGATATCCGCTTTATGCAAATTAGCTTTATCAAACCAGCCAAAAAATGAGCGAATGCCTCGTTTTTTAATTTCTTTTCTCCAAAAAAGTTTACTATATCATGACGTATTTAGCGCCGCGGCAAGGGTTGTTTGCCATTATTATTTTGGTTAGTTTTTGTTTGCAGACGCTGCTATTGGTCATCAGTACCGACCAGCAGCTGAGCAACAGTCGTGCGTTGAAAGGCGAGCAGATGGTCGCCCAGCTGATTGATGAAGCAAGGCTATCGTTAGAAAACAAAGATCGTGTCAGTCTTAGTGTCATTGCCAATCGCTATACTAGTGAGCAAGACGTGACACGGATACTGATTAAAGACAATAACGACGAGATATTGGTGCCCGTCGGTAATGCACCGATGCAGCAAGGCGATACCATTAGTCAAATCGCGACCAATGGCGATGCGGTAATCGGTAGCGTGGCATTGACATTGAAAGATATCAGTAAAGGCGAGATTATCGCCATGCAATGGCCGTTTGTTATAGGCACCATGCTGCTGCATTTATTGCTTTGGCTGCTGTATGGTTACTTGGCACGCCCTACCAAAGAGCAGATCAATGCGCTGAGCCATGATATCCAAGAGTTATATATTGAGCAGTATACACAAGTCGATCAGCGTGGCTATAATCGAGATATCGAACGCTCATCTGATGCCGCAGCGAATAATCATCCACCTGCTGCTAGTGAGAGCGAAATCGATGACATGGTCACCAGTGCGCGTAAGTTCAATGTACAAAACGAGGTAAACGACTACCTAAGAACGCAGCAAACCCCAGAGACTACAGAGAAGACTGGCGGCTCGGTAGATACTGATGCAGATAGTCTATCAGGTGAGGGTAATACCACTGAGACCGATAGTGCAGGGACTGGCCACCAATCATCCAAGCTATCTGCGACACGCTCCGTAGATAAGGTGAGAGTACAGATTGTCTTTCATGATGAATTCAATATGCTTGAGCGCCTTGCACCTGCCCAGCGTTTGCCATATTTGGCGCTATGTACACAGCTCTTTAATCAAGCGGTGACAGAATTGCTTAAACAACCGTTGCTGCTCGGTGTTAGTGCGATGAATGAGGCGCAATTTGCAGACAATGGCGCTAGCGTGGTGCTAAAAGCTGACAATAGCCATGCTAAAGTGGCACTGGCAGGGGTAATGCTTGCCAAGTTGTACTTGATGCTCAACAAAATCATTCATGATAAGCATATCGAGTTGTCGCGCTTTGCTTTACCTGCGAAAGCAGGCGTGAGTGATGACGCGCAGTCAGAGGCCATGACTCACTTATTACAGAGCATTGGTAAAAAAGAGCAGTTACTGATTCTATTGCCAAACAATGGTCTCAAACAGATCAGTAATCATATCCAAGTACACAGCATCATGCGACCCACCACCGTCTATGAGCGTGAATGTGCGATATTTGATGGTGGTAATGATTCGATGATTCAGCGTTTGGCAGACGTTCGTAATGCAGTACTGATGATCGAAGAAGATGAGTAATAGACTAAATATATACTGATGCTTAGCCGTATTTTGCGCTCGCTTATTTACAGTACAATTGTCTGCTATATGAGTCATATTGCAGACCCAGTCTGAAAAATGAGATGGGTCATATTGAGAAAAAGGATTGACAACATTCAGTAGAGACTTTATAAGGCATATATATATTACTGTATGTTTAATACCCTTGCCTAAAAATGATAGGAGTTTGTCATGAGTGACGCTGATATTGACGACGATTTTGATGATGATTTTGTCGACGATGATGATGCAAAGATGGTCGAAGAAGCCGAGACGAGTGTACGTACACGTCTAAGCAGTCTCGAAAAGCGCCGACTGATTGATAATTTGTTAGAAGAAAAGCGTCTGGCCAAAGAGTTGAAAGACGATTTGGATGATATCGACAACTTCGATGAAGATGGCGATGATTGGGATGACGACGATTTCTAATTTTTAGACATCATTCGTTTAAGCTGACTAAAGTGCTTTAATCATCGGTGCTCATCTACCCAATCGGATAGACTGGCTTTTGACAGTTGTTTTGAGCGGTTACGATACGAGCGAGCGTTAAAAGCTCATCGGTTCGATGACACTGGATCTAATAGCTTGTTTGGTTTTGGTTATTCAAGCAGCCTTTATGCTCAGATTATCTGCTATCGTGCATTAACCGATCGTTTTTGACGATTGACATACTCTATACTTCAAGGATAACCGAACCATGAGTAATCAACTAAGTTTTGATGAATTACTAGACTATTTGGACAATCAAGAGAGCCAGTTTGTGCTCGATAGCGTCGCAGCTCATGGGTTTTTGACTGCGACAGTCATCGGTCGTCCCTTGCCTAACTGGCTCGACGCCCTGTTTGAAGGTCACGTGAGCGAGATTCCAGAAAACGTCATCGATGGTATCAAGCGCTGGCGCGATTCTATCATGGCGGAGCTAAAAAATGAGACGCCTATTGAGCTGCCATTTAGCGAAGATGCAGGAGACGAAGAGGTCGCTGTTGATTTCTCTGACGAATCAGATATCGTCGCTTGGTCGATTGGCTTTGTGGATGCGATGTATGGTGATGAAGCAAGCGACTGGTTTGAAGATGAAGATACAGCAGAAGATGTCGCTGTATTGACGCTACCGATGATCGTCCTAAGCGGTATCGATGATGAAGATCCAGAGCTTGCTCAGATGCGTGCTGACGAAGACAAAATGGTACAAATGGCCAATAGCATCGAAGGCAATTTGACTGAGCTGTTCTTATTATTTCATACCAATGACTAGTCGTCGCATACCGATGACTGGACAGGTTCAACACTCGTGATTATAAAAGACAGTGCTGCCAGTACTGTCTTTTGTTTGAGCGGCGTCACACAGCTTTACTCATTCTATCAGCTACTCTATAAGTCACCGATAAGGTCATACCATGACTGTGCAACTCTCTAATCTTGAACACCTGCCTAATTATCAAATTACTGAGCGCTTAGACGTGGTGTATGGCAGTACGGTACGCTCAAAGCATGTCGGCAAAGACTTGTTTGCTGGGCTAAAAAACATCGTCGGTGGTGAGCTGACCGCGTATACGGAGCTGTTAGAAGAGTCGCGCCAAGAAGCGATAGATCGCATGATTGTCAAAGCTGAAGCGCTCGGCGCTGATGCCGTTGTCGGTCTGCGTTTTTCGACCTCAAGTATCGCCCAAGGTGCCTCTGAGCTTTTTGTTTATGGGACGGCAGTCAAGGTCGCACCGATATCTCAACAGCCGTATCAAGCCCCACCAAGTGGTGGTCACGATCACTCCAGTCAAAACACAAATCCTCAAACCCAAGTCACACCCGATGACTTACCGCGTTTCAATCCTTTTGGCTAATCCTATAATCCTATAATCCTATAATCCTATAATCCTATAATCCTATAATCCTATAATCCTATAATCCTATAATCCTATAATCCTATAATCCTATAATCCTATAATCCTAAAAGCACCGATGCTTTTTATGATGAGAAACGTGCTATGAATGACTCACTCACGCAAATGCTCATCAATTATGGGCCGTTTGTTTGCTTATTTATTGTTGGTTGGTTTTTTGGGTCGCGCCATGAGCGTCAGCACTTAACGCAGCTGCGCGTGGCAGAGCAGGATCTGGGTGATATTACAGTCTCCAGCGAACGTTTATACCGTCCTAAGTTGGCAGCTGGTAGTGAAGGTGAGCTGGTACTTGGTAGCGTGGTGATTGCTCAAGACTACTTTAAAATGATTATCGCTCGTGTACTTAGTATCTTTGGCAAAAACCTAACCACCTACGAGACACTGCTAGATCGCGCGCGCCGTGAGGCCATCGTACGTATGCGCGCTGACGCAAAAGCCAAAGGCTACACGCATATTTATGGGTTACGCCTTGAAGTGACCAATATCAATCAATTAGGCAGCATGGTAGAAGCCATCGCTTACGGTACTGCCGTCATCAGTATTGACCACTCTCACACTACCTCTTCTATCAATCATCAAACCTCTCTTTAAATTGTTTTGAGCTTGTCTTCAAGTATAAAAATTCATAGTTGACTGACGAGTAGTCAAAAAAATCAAATACATACACTTTTACAGCGATATACTAAATTTTGCCGTTCCGTTATTATTTTGGTTCGTATGAACCCGTATTATCAAAGAATTGTCGTTCTAAAACACGATTGTGCGAAAGATGTATCATATAAAGAGCTGACAACGTCGGTGGCTTTTACCCAAGATATCAGCAGGATTGGCTGATTGAGCATTACGAAGTTGTTATAAACTTGCCCATGTAAGGGCGCTATCTACAAGGATGTAGTTATGGAAGGTGTGGAGTTAGTCACGTTTGTAAATTCAAAAGTCATTCCTATTAGTATCTTTTTGATTATGATGGGAATGGGTCTGTCGTTAGTCACCAATGATTTTAAGAGAGTCATCAAATACCCTAAAGCAGTCGCCATAGGACTAACCAATCAGCTGATATTCTTGCCACTGGTAGGCTTTTTCTTGGCAACCTCCATGTCCCTAGAGCCTGAGTATGCCGTTGGGGTTATGTTACTGGTATTGTGCCCTGGTGGCACGACATCAAATCTATTTACTTATTTGGCCAAAGGCGACGTCGCACTTTCAGTCACGATGACTGCTATTGCCAGTGTCATTACTGTCTTTACCATTCCTATCGTGCTTAGCTTTTCGCTCGTGTACTTCATGGGCGCGGGTAGTGAGTTTCAGTTGCCAGTGGTCAAGACTATGGTTAGCTTGATTGCTCTGACTATTCTGCCCGTTAGTATTGGTATGCTGATCAAACGCTATGCGCCTAACGCGGCAGATAAGGGACAGGTGATGGTGTCTCGTTTTGGCGTGATATTTTTGAGCTTCTTGGTACTTTTCTTAAGCTATGTACAACGAGATATTATCGTCGAAGCCTTGATCGCGACTGGCCCTGTCTCTTTGATATTGAACGTATCGACGATGGCACTTGGTTATTACACCAGTAAATGGTTCGGCCTAAACCCAGCTCAAAGAAGATCCATTACCATGGAAGTGGGCCTGCAAAACAGTACGCTTTCAATGTTTATGGCATTGACGCTATTGGCCAACTATAAAATGTCGATGACCCCTGCTATTTATACACTCATCATGTTCTTGACCGCAGGTATCATGGTCAGAGTATTTAGCGCTCAACACAATAAAGCCAAAAGAACCGAAGTTGAAAGCAGCGTGTTGGCAGCGCGTAGAATGTAATACACTCGATATATGAGTAGTGCACTGCTAAAAAAAGCCCATAACACCCTTTGACTGATGAAGGTTGTTGTGGGCTTTTGCGTTTATCGCTGTTTTTAGCCATTTTCAATCCATTTAGATTACCATCGATTGAATTGAGGACACGCTCTAGAATCGACGCCTATCCAATTTTGCTCTTGCCTCGGCGGCCTGTTCTTTTACTTTTTCGATTTCAAATAAGAACGTACGGTTTTTAAGTACCGCGACAAACACCACGCCACCGACTGTATTGCCCACCAGTACCACGACTAAAAACACTAAGTAGCGCCAGAGGCTGACAGTATTGCCATACAGTAACGCTGAAAACACTTCGATATTGCCTACGATACTGTGATGTAAACCCAAAAATCCGATACTGCCCGTAATGATGGTGACTAAAACAATGCGGCTCAGTGTATCGCGTGCCGAGGTCACAAGCCATGCGGTCACACCCATCATCCAACCTGCCAGTACGGCGCTACCAAATATCATCCACCACTCAAACCCCAAGATATGCTCGGCATAGACATCGATGGCATGGTCTGTAAACAGATGCATATGTAGCCCTAAGCCCACCATCAACGCGGCAAATAGACAGCCGCCAACGATATTGCCCGCAATCACTATGCCCCATAGACGCAGCAATTTGTGCAACGGTTCAATTTTATTTAAGACTGGCAAGCTCAAGAGGGAAGTCTGCTCTGTGAATAGTAGCGACTGACCAATGACCACGATAATAAAGCCGATCGGATACAGCAGGGATGACAGCACCATGGCATAGTGACTTGGTATTACCTCATTTAGAAGCGCAAACGCCGAT
Source organism: Psychrobacter sp. NG27 (assembly GCF_016106655.1). Classification (NCBI taxonomy): domain Bacteria; kingdom Pseudomonadati; phylum Pseudomonadota; class Gammaproteobacteria; order Moraxellales; family Moraxellaceae; genus Psychrobacter; species Psychrobacter sp. NG27. The sequence continues at coordinate 23,403 of NZ_JADGIN010000010.1, read as the reverse complement.
AAAATCATAAAGAAGCTAATACCAATCTCAAGCCCAGCGGTAAAGGCACTAGTGAATAGTGAGCCAAGCGAGCGCTCAAACGTTTCTTTGGCATCCATGACTTGTTCGACTAAAATGCTGGCATAGCTTTTTGCATGACTCAAATTGTCATCATTGGCGACTTTTTTGATGGTTTCTTTGTCTTCATCACTGATTTCTTCTGGCAGATCATTATCTTTTAGGTCTTCAGTGGCTTTTGTCTCATTGGTGTTGTTATTAGCATTGTCACCGACGTTGTCATTAGAGTTGTCATTAGCATCGTCATCAACGTTGTTATTAGAACTGCTTTCTTGCTGGCCTTGTTTATGACTGTCATCCGCCAAATGCTCATCATCTGTAAATGAGGCTTGCGGGTCTTTTTGATGATTAGTCTGACTATCAATATCTTGGGGCACGGTAAGCTCACTGGTTAAGAGATAATAGTTTTGCTATATAGGATATGTCTAACGTAGAGACAGAAGCTATATTCTATCGCATGACGATCGCTGATTATGTTTAGCATCGAGCTAATTGCTGTTGTTAATTGATTAACAATTTGATTAAAAACTGCCTTCAGGCTTTATAAATTGCCTTACCATCTAACAAAATCTGCCTATCTGCGTTAAAATCACTGTATTCATGATTTTCCTAATTTTTATATTCGCTTTAATTCAATTAACTTTGATCACATTCAATCAATAAAAGATAATGCCATTATGAGTAACCACAACCTAACCGCCTCTATCCAAGCGGCCTTGAGCCAACTTGAAAACGCCTATAATCCTGCAGAAGTCGAAGCAGGCATGTATCAAGGCTGGGAAGAAAGCGGCTATTTTCAGCCGACTTTTGATAAAGACGAGTCATTTTCTATCGCACTACCACCGCCGAATGTCACTGGCTCGCTACACATGGGACATGGTTTTAACAACGCAATCATGGATGCGCTCACGCGTTATCACCGCATGGATGGTGACAACACGCTTTGGCAGCCGGGTACGGATCATGCAGGTATCGCGACCCAGATGGTCGTTGAGCGTCGCTTGGAGGCGCAAGGTATCAAGCGCCGTGATATGACGCGTGAAGACTTCATCGATAAAGTGTGGGAATGGAAAGAAGAGTCGGGCGGCAATATCACTAGCCAAATTCGCCGTTTGGGCAGCTCGGTTGACTGGTCACGTGAGCGTTTTACCATGGATGATGGTCTGTCCAATGCGGTAAAAGAAGTGTTCGTACGCCTGTTCGACGATGGCCTTATTTATCGTGGTAAGCGTCTGGTCAACTGGGATCCAAAGTTCCAAACCGCACTGTCAGATTTAGAAGTAGAAAACCACGACGAAAAAGGCAGCTTGTGGCATTTCCGCTATCATTTCACGGACACAGAGCTGCTGACTCAAGACGGTAAAAACTATCTGGTCGTCGCCACCACGCGTCCTGAGACTTTGCTTGGTGATACCGCTGTCGCCGTCAATCCGAGCGATGAGCGTTATGCGCACTTGGTCGGCAAAACGATTACCTTGCCAATCACTGGTCGCGTCGTGCCTATCGTCGCTGATGATTATGTCGAAAAAGACTTCGGTACGGGCTGCGTTAAAATAACTCCAGCGCATGATTTCAACGATTATGAATTGGGTCGTCGTCATAGCTTGCCACTCATCAATATCCTTGATGAGCGCGCCAATATCTTAGCATCGATGGAAGTGTATCCTGATTTGCAGACGCGTGAGCCAGAGCTAGAAACTACGCCTAGCGAATACGCAGGACTTGAGCGTTTTGCCGCACGTAAGTTCCTTGTAGCGCAGGCAGGCGAGCAGGGCTGGCTAGAAGATATCGAGGACTACGCACTAAAAGCCCCACGTGCTGAGCGTGGCGGTACGATCGTTGAGCCGTGGTTGACCGATCAGTGGTATGTCGCTGTCAAAGAGCTTGCCAAGCCTGCGATTGACGCGGTAGAAGACGGCAGCATCGAATTCGTCCCTGCGCAGTACAAAAACATGTATATGTCGTGGATGACCGATCTGCAAGACTGGTGTATCAGCCGTCAACTCTGGTGGGGACATCGTATCCCTGCATGGTATGACGATGCGACGGGTGAAATATATGTCGCCCGTGACGAAGCAGAAGTACGTAGCAAGTACAGTCTCAGTGACGATGTCGTATTGCGCCAAGATAATGACGTGCTCGATACATGGTTCAGCTCAGGTCTATGGACGTTCAGTACGCTTGACTGGGCAGACGTCAACGCCGATCCACGCGTGATGGACACTTTCCACCCAACCAGCGTGTTGGTGACAGGTTTTGACATTATCTTCTTTTGGGTTGCCCGCATGATCATGATGACCATGCACTTCGTGAAAAACGAAGACGGCACGCCGCAAGTACCGTTTAAGACTGTCTATGTGCATGGTCTGGTACGTGATGGCAATGGTCAAAAGATGTCAAAATCAAAAGGTAACGTTTTAGATCCGATTGACCTGATCGACGGTATTGATCTAGAGGCATTGGTTGAAAAACGCACCAGCAATATGATGAATCCAAAAGACGCGGCCAAAATCGAAAAGCAAACGCGTAAAGAGTTCCCAGAAGGCATCCCAGCCTTTGGTACGGATGCACTGCGCTTTACCTTTACCTCCCTTGCCAGTACTGGTCGCGATATCAACTTTGATCTAAAGCGTGTCGAAGGCTATCGTAACTTCTGTAATAAAATCTGGAATGCCAGCCGCTTTGTACTCATGAACTGTGTCGATAGCGAAGGTGCTGCCAAGCCTATCGACCAAGCGGCGAACCCTGACGTTTGGGAATTGCCAGAAAAATGGATCATGAGTCGTCTGAACTCTACCGTTGCCGATATCCATCAGCATTTCGCTCAATATCGTCTCGATATGGTCAGCCAAGATATCTATGAATTTATCTGGAATGAGTACTGTGATTGGTACGTTGAGCTTGCCAAAGCCAGTCTGAATGATGACTCGGTATCGGACGAACGCAAAGCGCAAATCCGCTATGTACTGCTGCACGTGCTAGAGACGGCGCTACGCTTTAGCCATCCAATCATGCCGTATCTGACCGAGCAAATTTGGCAGACGGTCGCACCACTACTGGGTCGCAAAAACACCGACAGCATCGTGGTCGCTGACTATCCAAAAACGGATGAGGCACAAATCAGTGAGCAAGTTGAGGCGGATATGGCGTGGCTACAAGAGCTAATCGCTAGCGTCCGTAACATCCGTGGTGAGATGAAACTGGGCAATGCGGTACGTCTGCCAGTGCTACTACAAAACATCTCTAGCGATGAAGATGCGCGTCTATCACGTATCAAAAACCAGTTCAAAGCGCTTGCCAAAGTTGAGAGCTTAGCGATCGTCAAAGAAGGCGATGAAGTGCCACTATCGTCATCAAGTATGGTCGGTCAGCTACGCGTACTCGTACCGATGAAAGGTCTGATCGATCCAACGGCTGAGCTGGCGCGTTTAGGTAAGTCATATGATAAGTTGAAAGGTCAATCCGAAGGCATCGCGCGTAAGCTGGGTAATGAAGGCTTTGTCAGTAAAGCACCTGCGGAAGTGGTCGATGCTGAGAAAGCGAAACTGGCTGAGTTAGAAGGGCAGTTGACCGCGATGGCGGCGCAGATGGAGCAGTTGAAAGCGTTGTAAAAAAAGCGTAAATATCTATAGTAATAAAAAACGCTGTCATGATTGTGATGGCGTTTTTTATTGCCTACTGGTTAGTTAACTAATTAATTCTTAGGCCTGAAAAAAACTCAATATTCGTATGCTATTATCTTGAGTTCTAATATTGATGTTTATCAAGGTAAATATATATGAAATGTGGAGTTGATGGCTGTGATAATCAGGCATTTCAAGATCTTGATGAATGTGCTCTACATTGTGACAAAGATTGTGTTCACGAAGATTCGATAAATAATGTCTTAAGCGAATTCAATAGGCTTCTAAATTTTTATATTCTTGATGAAGTTTTATCGCGATATATTCCCGATTCAGAAGATGAGCGTTATATAAAGGAAATAGCAAAGTATAGGAAAAACAATAAATGCCTTTATGAGTCAATGATATTTAGGGAGAAATTTTGTGAATATGAAATAGGCTTTCATGGAATTTCATTTCCAAGTATAACGCTAATTAACTATACAGAAACTTTGATAATTTTTAAAAATATATGGTTTGATAAATGTGTATTCTATGTGAAATTTTTTAATCTAAAGTCTACGGGAGTTTTTTTTGAGCAATGTGTTTTTAAATGTGAGATATACATCGAGCCAGCAGCTTTATTCTTATTAAAGAAAAATTCTATTTTTTATCAATGTGTATTTGAAGATAAAGTGTACATAGGTCGTGAAGGTAGATATAAATATACTTTTGGTGAGAGCTTGTTCTCAGGTTGTGTGTTTGAGAACTTTATTAAATTTAAAAATGCGATTCTTAAGAAGGAACCTTTTTTAGATATAGATGAAAGAAAACTGAAATTATCTACTCTACAGATATGTGACTGCAATTTCGATGGAGGATTTAAATTAAATAGTACACATATCTCGTATCTTTGGATTGAAAATACAAATTTTTTGATAGGATTTTGGATGCTGAAAGCCAATGTCACTACCTTAAATTGTACAAATGTAGTCATAGATGGCATGTTTGATGCTTCTAATAGTTCATTTGTTCGAGCAAAATTTAACAGGACTAAGTTTCTTGATGTAGCAGATTTCGAGGAAGTTAAGTTTGGCAAAGCAGATGGAGAGTTCTTAGAGTCTGACGAGCATACAACTCAATTTAAATATGTAACTTTCGTGAATGCTTCAAATTTTAAGAACACTAGTTTTTTCTATAGTTTAGATTTCGAGAATGTGGACTTAAGAGAACAACCCAATTTCTTAAAGTCAAATATCAACCCTCACAATACTAATCGAGAGACATTTAGAATTATAAAGTATTCATTTGATTCTAGAGGGAATACTCTTGAAGCAAATAGGTTTTTTGTTCAAGAGATGAAAGCATTTAAAAATGAGTTGAAGGAAGAAGGCGGTTTCTGGGATAAGTTAGTATATAACGTGAATGATCTAATATCTGAGTTCGGCAGAAATTATATAAGACCTATTATTTGGCTAATAGCTAGCCTAATTTTATATACGACCTTACTATATTTTCATGATTGGTACTTCGATAGTCACAATTATTTTATTCATCCTTGGTTTAATACTCTTTCAGTTTACGCTAATAGTGCTGCAAGAAATTTTTTACCTTTGAGTAGGTTTTTGGAATCTAAAAGTGGGTTTGAGTTTGTCAGCTTATTGTTTTACATTTGGTTTGGCATACTGATCTGGCAAATTGTTGTAGCAATTAAAAGACATACACAACGTTAAGGAACACCATGAACCATCTTACCGTCGGACAACGTGCGCCTCTAAGCAACCTTGCTATTGATGATACCGCACCTATCACGCTCAAGTTCACTCGCCAAAGCCCAATAGAGATGGATATCAGCTGCTTTGCCTTAGACGCAGCGGGCAAACTGATCAATGATGATTACATGGTGTTTTATAATCAGCCAACCTCACCGTGCGGTCAAATCAAGCTCACCCATTACGAGTCGCAGCCAACGGCGAATAAAAGCATCCAAGCCGAGTTTGCAGTGAATTTATCCAAACTGGCTGCGAATATAGACAGCTTGTTTTTTGTGTTATCAGCCGACACGCCGCTCAATCAAATTCAATCGCTAGAGATTGGCATTTGGCAGCAATCACAAAAGGCACAGGCAGCGTATCAAGCAGCAGACTTCGCCCAGCAGCAAGCCAGTATGCTGATGCAGCTTTATCGTAAGAGTGGCGTTTGGCGAGTATCCAACGTCGCGCAAGGCTTTAATGGAGGACTTGCCGCCATCGTGCAGCATTTCGGTGGCGATGTAGAAGAGGGCAGCTCGACAGCAGCAGCGCCGACCGCAGCGCCAGTTCAAACAAAACCATCGTTAGAGAAGGTCATGCTAGACAAAGCGCCAAAACTGGTCAATCTGGCCAAAAAAGCCACCATATCGCTTGAGAAACGCCAATTGCAGCAATTAACCGCAAAAGTAGCACTGGTGCTAGACGCCTCAGGCTCAATGAACAGACAGTACAAAAAAGGCCGCGTGCAAGAGGTAGTCAACCGCATATTGCCATTGGCAGTGAGCTTCGATGACGACCAAGCGCTAGACTGCTGGGCGTTTGCCCGAGATCCGCAGTATTTGGGCGAGATTGGGCTGAGCAACTATGACGGTTTCATTGACAACGCTCATGGCGGCTGGCGCAAATGGGCACTTGGCCCGCGCATTAACAATGAAGCAGAGGTCATGAAGGCCGTGACGGAGTTTTATCAAAAAGACGGCTTGGATGTGCCTATTTACGTGCTATTTATCAGTGATGGCGGGGTGAATGATAATCGCGGTATCACGAGAGTCATGACGGATGCCGCGAAACTACCGATATTTTGGCAATTCGTGGGCTTGGGTGGTCGTGGTTATGGCATCCTAAAAAAACTAGACGACATGGCAGGGCGCGTGATTGATAATTGCGACTTCTTTGAACTCGATGATTTGGATGACATTAGCGAAGAAGCCTTGTATGAGAATATGCTAGAAGAGTTCCCAATGTGGCTGAAAGAAGCCAAGCAACTTGGTATAGTCGTTCCACTATAAAAGTATGACTGCGTTAACCTCGCTTGAAGTATTTAATATACGTTTACATTTGGTTGCCTTGTACTACTTTTAAATTGAATCGTCTATATCGTGCAGCAATAATTTTATTATTCTATTATCGTTGACTAAGTATGACTGGCTAATTATCACTGACTAAAAAACCGCCATAGCAAATACTAGGGCGGTTTTTTATGGTTCAAAATATCTTAACTTCTAAAATGTCTACAGTGCCCAAAGAGACTGATACTGATCATCAGTCAACGTCACGATATCGATTTCGGCTAGCATCTCGCGCAGTTCTTCCCACTTACTTGCATCAGGCTTAATTGGTGTGATCAATCTACCTAGCGTGTTTTCAATGATGGCATCCATCAGCGTATCGGCTTCGGTTTTACTATAGTCGTAATACATACGGTGCGCAGCGTCTGGATTATTTTTACAAAGTTCCGTCATTTGGTTGGTCACTTGGATAAAGGTATCTATCGCTTCTTTTTTCGCGCTATAGATCTCATCCGTCGTGAGAATCTCTAACGCTGAAAAGTTAGGATAAGGTGACAGATGCTGATCGATAAACTCGAAGTCCAACCCTTCATGAGTCGCTTCAACGCCTTCAAAGTTATAAAAGCACAGCCATGCACCATCGAGGCTTGGGTCTTCTTGCATATTTTTTATATGATAAAAATCTTTTTGCACAAAGGTCACATTATCACGGCTGATACTGAAGCCATTTTTCTTGGCATAGCGAGCTAATATCTCAAAGCCAATACGATTGGTTTTTTCTTCAGCAGCAGGTGTAAAGATACGGATAGGCTGATTGTTTTTTAGCTTTTCCATGCTGGCGCGTTGCATCAATATGCCGCCATCGGTCTCAAAAAAGCAGCCCAGTGCACGTAAGTTAGGCGCGTAATGCTCAAACAGATGGATAGGCTCATTGACATGCAGATCGATGCTTTGGTTCTGTAATTCCGCAAAACCATCATAATGATCATCTGGCTCGATAATGGTGATATCAAGCCCTGCTTGCTCATATGCGCCCGTCGTTACGCCAGCGATAAAGGGCAGGTGATCAGGGTTTAAAAACCATTCGAGGGTCAGAGTAAGTTTGGTGGTCGGCTGCATATTTGTTTCCTTTTTGATTATGGAAAACAATCAGACTGATACTATTAAGGTAAAGCAAGAAAGGCCAAATAAGAAAAGTAAGGTCTCGATACTAACTTTCAGATGCTCGGCGTTTGATATGGTTATTACCTGTGCATCATCTATAGACTGCTCTTATTTATAGACCTCTGAGGGCGTGTCACGCTTGTTTCCTACGTCAGTGCTAACTGCTTCAGGTTCACGGGTGTGTCTCAGCGATGATGTGGGCTGTATTTACAGCATTAAATCAAAGCACCCCGACAAGATTGGTAGGTATTACATTATTCTTGATTGATACTCGCCATCATAGACGACACATAAGTCATGACGCAAGTCTGTTGATAATAACTAATAACGATGACAGGTCATGAAATAGTACTCAACATGCCTTACTGAGACTTAACAACCACTGTTCGGTATGAGTGTTAAGTAGCAAGTTTTTAGTAAGCCAAAGATATTTAGCGCCAACACTTACCCAATGACTAACCAAACATACCTATCAATAGCAAAAACCTCATATAAATAGTCTTGTACAATTTTTACTGATATTGCATGCTTAGTTACTTAAACAGGTAGCTGTTGTATACAGCGTTTAAGGCTACTTACCTCAACCACTGTATCGTCCAACGACATCACTTATATGACTCATAATAAAAAAGCGTTTTATCACAGACCCAAGACCAATCAATCCAAAAGCCCAATGCTGCGTTGGACGTTTTTGACGCTTGGCTGGATATTTTTTATCTTAGGCATTATTGGTATATTATTACCCGTGATGCCTACGGCGCCTTTTATCCTATTGGCAGCAGGTTGCTGGGCGCGTAGCTCTCGGCGCTTTCATTTTTGGCTGATCAATCATAAATACTTTGGCAAATTCGTCCGTGATTGGGAAAACAATCATGCCGTTCCGCTATATGCCAAGTGTTTGGCAACCATAATGATGGCCGCATCGACAATTATGTTGTTTTATCGTTTGCCTGCCGATACGATGTGGGTGGCATGGCTGGTAGCCGCTGTCTGTAGTGGGGTAGCGGTGTATTTGTTCCGTTTACCGAATGCCTAAAATCGTTGCAATTTGCGCCAAAATCGGTCAATAAATGGCTTCTGTTACACGAAAAGTCAGATAAGACTTGCGATACTAGGATGTACCCCTTATAATACGCCCAAGCTTAAGAGCAGTTCTGCACCAAATCATTACCTCGTAGTATTAGTTATAATCCTTCGTTTTAATATTTATCGTTCAGTAGCTATTTGCAAGCGTTACCGGTCACTAGGCCATTAATAAATTTAAAAGTAGGATTATCAATATGTCAGATACTCAAAAAGGTACAGTTAAGTGGTTCAACGAAGCTAAAGGCTTTGGTTTTATCGCTCCAGAAACTGGCGCAGACGTTTTTGCTCATTACAGCGAAATCACTGGTTCAGGTTTCAAAACTTTGGCTGAAGGCCAAGAAGTTGAGTTCACTGTAACTCAAGGCCAAAAAGGCCCACAAGCACATAACATCGTTGCTATCTAATTTGTCTTTATAGACAGATAGATGAATAGATGTAAAAAAGCGAACCTTCGGGTTCGTTTTTTTTCGTCTGCGATTTAGTATCTAAGACATTGGTATTAGAATTAGTGACAGCCTTATATAAAAGGCTTAAGCCAATCATACTAGACAAAACGACAGATAAAAAAACACCTCCGACTATTTGTATAGCCGGAGGTGTTTTTTTTATTAAGTAGTGATGTAAGCAGCTAAAAAGGGACAGTCGGTTTATTATATAAAGCTAATGCCAATATTGATCAGACCACCGCCCAGTATTAACCAACCAAACATAACTGCTCCTAGTATGAGAGGTCTAACGCCAGCTTGCTTAATGGCACTCAAATGAGTCGTCAGGCCTAGTGCAAACATAGCCATCGTCAGTAACACATCATCTAGCATCACCATACTGCGTACGATACTCTCAGACATCGGCACCCAAGTATGTATCAACACAATGCCGATAAATATAAACGCGAACCATGGCACTTTGACTTGTTTGACGCGGGTCATAAATGATGTTGTCTCGTTTTTACTGCTCTTATCTTCTATAGTGGCATTATCTACGGTGCTATCTTTGGTTAGCGCAAACGATAACACAAGCAGGAAAGGCGCGAGCATCATGACGCGTATCATCTTGGTCACGACTGCGGTATCGCCAATCTCAGTATTAATTGCATTACCTGCGACTACAACTTGTGCTACTTCATGTACGGTTGAGCCAGTATACATGCCGTACTGCTGGGCGCTTAGCCAAGGTTGTAACCAACCAAGATGATATAAAAAAGGGTACAGCAGCATCGCGATAGTGCCAAAAACGACCACAGTCGCCACGGCAATGGTGACTTTATGAGCTTGCGCATTGACGACTGGCTCTGCGGCAATGACGGCAGCAGCCCCGCAAATACTTGCGCCTGAGCCAATCAAAATAACCGTTTCTTTATCGACTTTTAACCATCTAGTACCCAACCAATAGGTCAGCAAAAAGGTCGACGTCAGTACCAGAGCATCAGTCATAATCGCTGGCATACCGACGCTCGCAACTTGCGTCATGGTCAGCTTAAACCCATAAAACATAATCGCAAGTCGCAAGATTTGACCTTTTGCAAAGCAAACGCCACCGTTTAAACGTTCAGCGAATTTGGGATAAATGGTATTGCCCAAAATCATACCCAGCAAAATCGCTAGCGTTAAAGAGGATAAGCCGACGATACGTCCGTTTGACCATACATCTAAACTGCTATCCAACCATAAGCAAAACAAACTACCAATCAGAACGACTACCAATCCCGCTAAGTGACGGTGATTGGGGGTATAGTTATGAACGGAGTTGCTGACTGATTGGACGAATGTTTGCATGATGCGGCATCCTATTACTGATATTAAGATAAGCATAAGCTTATAAATAGACAGTATATGCCCGCTACATTTATAATAAAAACAGATTAGTAAGATATAAACTATCGATTTTTTAGGTTAAATTTTGTTGTAGAGATAGATATACGCGCATGAGCAGCGAAAAAAGACACACAGTGAATAAGGCAGGCTAAAAACTGACATAAGACCATATAAGGCAACATCGATAACATGAAAAAATCAGTGCAGACAGTGCCAAAGATTACACTTAAGCAGCTTGCTGTTTTTGTTAGTATTTATCAGACAGGTAGCACCAGTCGCGCTAGTGAGGAGCTACATTTATCACAATCAGCAGTCAGCAGCGCACTGACAGAGTTAGAGTCTAGACTACAGATGCCACTGTTTGAGCGTGTCGGTCGCCGGCTCAATCAGCATCCCAATGCTCATCCGATTTATATACAGGCACAGGCTATCTTGGGTCAGTCGCTCACGCTAGAGCATTATCATCAGTATCAAGCAGGACAAATTCATATCGGTGCTAGTACCACTATCGGTAATTATGTGCTGCCATCATTACTTGGTAAACTATATGAGGCGCTGCCCGATGCCAATGTCGATATGTATATTGCCAATACGCAAGAGGTAGTGAGCGAGGTTGAGCAATTGAATATTGATATCGCGTTGGTAGAAGGGATGCCGCGTCCGGTAGATATGAAAGTTATTGAGCAGCGCGAATGGCGCACCGATACGCTGATGATATTTGCCAAGCGTGATAGCAAGTGGCTAAAGAATGTGGCTACCTATAGCCAAGATAAGGACTGCTATCAGCTGACCATTCATCAGCTATCGCAGTTGCCGTTACTGGTGCGTGAAGCAGGGTCGGGCACACGGCAGATTATCGATGAGCAATTGCTTAAGTATCTACCCAATGCAGAAGTGGTAAAGGCGATACATCAGTCCGAAGCCATTAAGCATATGGTGAGTGCAGATATTGGTCTTGGTTGTCTATCACAGCATGTGATTGAGACAGAACTGACGACAGGTGAGCTGGTACAAGTGAACGTGGCGGGGATTGATCTATCACGCACATGGTGGCTGGTCTGGCATAAAGCCCGTCACCAAAGCCCGATTTGGCAAACCTTTATAGATATTATTCAACAAGGTTAAACGATAAGTCTAAAAATTATTAGCCACAAAAAAGCGCAGCGTTGAAATTTACGCTGCGCTTTTCTGTTTAGGATATGCTTTAGATAATATAAGACAATCAAAGCATATTTTTATGCTGAAACAGGCTTGTCCAGTCTCACTACAAAGCTATCGCAAGGTACATTAGGCAGGATATTATCCGCAGTTGCGCCACTGATCCATGCAGCGATACCAGTACGCTTATGACGACCGATGACCAATAGGTCGACATCGTGTTTATGACAGTAGCTGACGATACCTTCACTGCTAGAGATAGCAGTTGTGACTTCTGACGTTGCTGCATTTAGCTGATTGCGTTCAAGGAACTGCGCCAGCTTTGCGCGCGCTTCTTGGCAGCGTTCATCATCAATCTCATCATAAAGGCTAGAGGCTGGTACCAGCTCATAGCCAAAGCCAACCATGGTGTCTTTGACAATATGCAAAACTGATAGCTTAGAGCCTGGACGGTTTTCGACGATGCGCTTGGCCTTTTGTGCGACTATATCTGCATCAGAGAGTAAGTCGGTGACCAGTAAAATATGTTCGTAACTCATAGCGTCTTCCTCATGTCAGATAGTATTTACTATAGCACTACTCTAGGGCGCTGTTAAGTAAAGCTTGTCGTCTTTAGTAGCTGATTAGAGAGATGCCAATTATTCTGAGACAGGCCGATCAAGCTTCACCACTAAGCTGTCGCAAGGGGCATTTGGCAATATACTATCAGCAGTCGCACCCACTAACCACGCGGCAATGCCATGGCGCTCATGGCGTCCAATGATAAGTAAGTCGACGTCTTTTTCACGGCAGTAGTTAATGATACCTTTACTATTAGAGATGGCAGCGGTTACCTCAGAGTTCATCACTTCTAGCTCGTTACGTGCGAGGAATTGCGCCAGTCTAGCCCGTGCTTCTTGCCACTTTTCACTATCGACATCACCCGAGAGACTAGAGGCAGGCACGAGTTCATAACCAAAGCGTACCATATCATCTTCAACGATATGCAAGACGGACAGTCTGGCTTCAGGGGAGCCTGCGAGGATACGCTTGGTTTTTAGCGCCACTGTGTCCGCATCGGATAGTAAGTCAGTGACCAGTAAAACGTGTTGGTAGCTCATAAGGTGTTCCACTCCTGTTAGTAGTTAACTTTATAGTAACAGGAGTGGAACACCTTTGTTAAGCGATAAATCCATAATAAAATTGTGGATATAGGTGAATTTGTAACTATAAGGCTTTAATGGCTACCCGCGTAGATTACTGTGTGGTGGATTATTACATGGTTGCTGACTTGACTTATCGATGTCACAGCCCCACTAATAGCGCTAAGCCAACTCTTTTTTAGCCAATTTATTACTCTATTTTCCCTACTAGTCAGGGCACTATACGCATAATAAGCGATAAGGATAACTATGACGGACACGCCATTTACTGCTGATTTAACGCTGCATCCAGCATTTGAGCTGATTGAGCATCGCCATATTGAGGCGCTATCGATGGATGTGCTGATCAGTCAGCATGTAAAAACAGGAGCGATGCATTATCATCTGGCACACCCAAGTGATGAAAATGCGTTTTTGGTCGGTTTTCGCACCCAGCCAATGGACTCAAAAGGCGAGGCACACGTCTTAGAGCACGTGGCGTTATGTGGCTCGAACAAGTTCCCAGTACGTGATCCGTTCTTTTCGATGATTAAACGTTCATTAAACACGTTTATGAATGCGATGACTGCAGCCGATTGGACGGCCTATCCGTACGCGACGCAAAACAAAAACGACTACTTTAACTTGCTTGCTGTGTATCTTGATGCATCATTTTTCCCGAATATCCATCCGCTCGATTTTGCCCAAGAAGGCATTCGCGTGGAGCTTGATGAAAATGACAAGCCACAGTTTAAAGGTATCGTTTTTAATGAGATGAAAGGCGCCATGAGTGGCGAGATTGACCAGTTATATCATACGGTTGCTCATCATCTGTTCCCAACGACGACCTATCATTATAATTCAGGCGGCGATCCTGCCGATATTCCTGACTTGACGCACACTGAGCTGACCGAGTTTCACCAGAGCCATTATCATCCGTCAAACAGTGTGATCATGAGCTTCGGTAATATTCCTGTTGCCGAGACGCAAGCGAAAATACATGAAGATGCCTTGATTCAGTTTGAAGCAGGCAAAAAGCATGTATCGCGTCCAGAACAGCGTTTGTCTGCACCAATCAGCGCAGTAGATACGTACACTGCTGATGAAGCGTGCCCAGATCAGACGCATCATGTGGTTGCTTGGTTACTACCATCGATTACCGATCCTAAGCAGCGCTTAGCGTTACGTTTGTTAGAGGGCGTATTGATTGAGCATGCAGGCTCGCCATTGCGTGCTTATCTTGACAGCCATCCACTGGGTAAAGCGCCAAGTCCGCTATTGGGACTTGATGACAGTCATTATGAGATGGTCTTTTATACAGGACTGCGCGGTTCTAACCCTGAACATGCCGAAGCGGTCGAGCAGGGTATTATCGACTTGCTGACCGAAGTGGCTAATTCACCGGTTGATGATGAGACAATCGAAACCATTCTGCATCAGATTGAGATTGATCAGCGTCACATCGGCGGCGATAGCATTCCTTATGGTCTAAACCTCATGCTAGAGGGCTTTAGTACCGCCATTCATGATGGCAACCCTATCGACGTCTGGGAAGTAGATGAGCATCTACAATGGCTACGCGAGCAAGTCGTCGATCCACAGTGGCTACCGAACTTGATTAAAACGCACCTGTTGGACAATCAGCATCGCGTACGCGTAACGATGACCCCTGATAGCGAAAAAACAGCCCGTTTGGCAGCAGCTGAGCAGACACGTTTAGATACTATCGCGATGGATTTGACTGCTGATGACAAAGCTATTTTGAAGCAACAAGCTTTAGATTTGGCTGCACGTCAAGCTGCGCCAGATGATTTGAGCTTATTACCAAAGGTAGGTCTAGAAGACGTACCAACCGATATCAGCTTTAAAGAAGGTGCGCAAAAGCAGGTGCGTTTGAGCGGGCAAGACAGCACGCTATTTGAGTATGAAGCGGGCACCAATGGCATTTATTACTATCAAGTTATCATACCGCTGACCGATGCGATTGGTAATGCGAACGCAGATGCGCTACCAGTCAATGATGTGATCAATCATCCATTGCTGCCTATCTATTTAAGTCTACTGTCTGAGCTAGGTACTGACTCGCTTAGCGCTCATGAGATGCAGGCCAAGCAGGCCGCGCATTCTTCTGGGGTGACCGCTCGTATTAGTCAGCGTACCAACGTCGATGACAGCCAAGAGATTAGCAGTTATTTCGTTGTGGCAACGCGTGCGCTGAATCGCAAACCTGAAGCGATTGATTTGCTCAAAGAAGTGATGGAGCACAGTATCTTTTCTGAGCATGACCGTATCAAAGAAATTTTGCAACAGCGTCAAGCAGGTTGGCAGTCAAACCTAGCGGGTTCAGGGCATTCTTATGCCATGCAAACGGCCAGTCGCGGCATGAGTCGCCAAGCACAGCTAGAGTATGTGCGCAGCGGTCTACCAGCATTGAATGCGCTCAAAGACTTCTTGACGCATGCCAGTACGGATGATGCTCAGTGGGATCAATTGGCTACGAGCTTGATGGACTTACATCAACGTCTCATCAGCTTGCCTAAGCATGCCGTTATCATCTGTGAAGCAGAGCAAACCGAACGCTTAAGTAGCTTAATCGTTGATAGCTGGAAAGACAGCCAAGCGATGACAGCTTCTAATGATTTAGCGAATGCGGAAGCAAATGTCCCAAGTGAATTTGCCAATCTGCAATTAGATACAGCCTTAAATGGTGTGACTGATACGGTTAAAGCGTTAGAGAGTGGCGACGATGTTAAAAACGACGTGCTCGAGGTTGCAGATCTGGCATGGCTAGTACCAACCAACGTCTATCATAATGCCAGTGCTTATACCGTGCCTGCTGCTGATCATCCTGATACCGCTGCACTCATGGTATTAGCGCCTTACTTACGTAATGGCTATTTGCACAGTGCTATTCGTGAGCGCGGCGGTGCCTATGGTGGCGGCGCAGGTTACGATGCCAACGCTTGTGCCTTTAAGTTCTTTAGCTATCGTGATCCACAGTGTGCTGAGACCTTTGCTCACTTTGATGCCAGTATCGAGTGGATATTGAACGAACCACAAACCGATGAGCAGTTGGAAGAAGCTATCCTAGGTATTATCTCAGGTATGGATAAGCCAGGCTCTCCTGCAGGCGAGGCGATCAAAGCGTGCTTTGCGAATTTGCATCATCGCGGTGTCGATTGGCAGCGTAAAATGCGTGCTGCTATCCTAGCCGTGACGATCGATGACTTGCAGCGTGTTGCCAAACAGTACCTGCAAGGACAAAATCACGTACGTGCGGTATTAGCACCTTATGACAAAGAAGAGGCGGTAAAAAGCCTAGGCTTTGAAGTATGTAGAATCAAGAGCTAAGACAATTAGGTTTGTTTTTGATTAGAAGTTGAGCACAAAAAAGCCAAGCATTATGCTTGGCTTTTTGCGGTTAGGTAATTGACTAATATCGCTTGATACTCAGATCTTTGCCAATTTTATCCTGATGAATCGGGAAGTCAGACAATTCATCAAACTGCTTACGATCAGCAAAGTAGCTTTTCAAAGTACGGCGAATGGCTTCAAAGGCCAGCTTATCCCATGGGATATCTTCTTCGCTAAACAGGGCGCATTCGAGGCTTTCTGAGCCGGTCCCATAGGCGCCATCTTTTAGATCGGCCAGATAGATAGAGTAGATCTGTCCAATATCTGGTAAGTCATAAATGCAGTATAGATGCGGGTTTATCACGGTAGCATCGGCTTCTTCGTAGCTCTCGCGTGCGGCACCTTCAGCCATGGTCTCGCCGTTTTCCATAAATCCTGCAGGTATGGTCCATAGACCGTATTGAGGCTCGATAGCACGGCGGCACAGTAATACTCTATCCTCGTGTACAACTAACGAACCACAGATAACTTTTGGGTTTTCGTAGTGGATATAGTGGCAATTTGGGCACACCAAGCGCGGCATATTGTCTGTAGGTGGGATTTTTCGTTCTGCTTCATGACCGCATTGGAGACAATAGCTCATATCGACTACCTTATTAGAAAAGTTATTATGCATGGTAATTTTTGTAGGCTATGAAGCCCGTACTTTGAGAGGCTGCTATAGTCAAGTCTATATAAATCCGCTACATCGTCATCCTCGCTAAGCATACTAATGTATAACTTGCACTCGGTTTCCTTGTATCGAAATTATATTGAACTGACTATAGTCAAATTCATATAAATTCGCTACGTCGCCACCCTTACAAGCCATACTAATGTATCGCTTGCACTCAGTTACCTTGTATCGAAATTATGCGAACTCAACTATCTATAAGAGATTATTATAAGAAACCGCTGTGGTCTTAAGATAGCACATATTATTGGCATACAGAATCAGGATAACAGTAACGTATCATTTTACTAATAAACTAAATGTGGTCTGTTATAAATAACACTATCCAGCATTGCCAAGTAGTGAGTCAGTCACATAAATAGCATGCAGCTGGCATGAGATTACGCTAGTCTAGTGAGACAGGGGCAGCACTCAACTGCCTTGTAGCAGTTTTAGACTTCTTTGATTATATACTCATAAAAAACAGCCCGAATAAGAGAAAAGGGTGGCCAACCATCTTGCTTAGTGTGCATACATTGGATGAAGGAAAAGCTGTCATCTAAAATTAAATCCGCAAACAATACTTTTGATAACGCTTGATAATGACAAAAATATAGGGCAATTACAATGTTACTCCTTCCAGAGGCTGTAAGCTTCGATAACCTATCAGTCGCTGTACCCACTTTTATTCGCCATCCTACGCTCAGAAAATTGGCTGAGCGAGTGCAACATGAGACCTTAAATACACTGACGAGTCCTGCGATGTACGAGACTAATGACACCTCGTACAGCACGCGTATCTTGGATAGTTTGTATCAGACGCCGATTGCTGATGCCTCAATACTGGTCGCGATTACCAATGAACGCAAGCCTAAGCTTCTATTGACGCGGCGTGCGGCACACATGAACAGCCATGCGGGTGAAGTATCTTGTGCAGGTGGTAAACATGAGGTTGGTGATGGTAATAACGTCGTCACTGCGTTACGTGAAGCCTGTGAAGAGACGGCACTACCACCTAATAAAGTTCAGCTTCTTGGGCAGCTGCCGATCCAAACCTCTAAAAGTGGCATGAGCGTACGCCCAATCGTCGCACTCATTGCCCCAGGTCTGGTGTTAGTTCCAGAGGCAGGAGAGATATCGCGTATATTTTGGGCAGATTTTGAGTCGCTGGTGACGCAGCCAACGGTTGAGTATGAAGTTGAATACACAATGCAGGAGCAGGCAGCAACTATCTTTACACCGAGCTGGCAAGTCGATGGTGAGACAGTGTGGGGACTAACAGGACGTGTGATTGCTAACCTATTAGAAACTGGATTTGATCGACAGCTAGAGTGGTACTACCGCGTAGAAAACAAACGCTGATAAATGTCATCTACTTATAATATAGTCGATGCAATTGAAAAGTAGTACAAGGCAACCGAGTGTAGATGTATATGTGATACTTCAAACGAGGTTAACGCAGTAATGCTTTTATAGTGGAATGACTATGGTCATCTACTTATAATAATCATCGTTCTTTTTCAGCCACCAGTTCATATTGTCTTGGCGCTGAGCACGAAAGGCTTCTAGTTTTTCAGCAATAGTTTTATTGTGCTGCCGTGCGGTATCAAGCGCAAAAAGAATCGGCACAGAAGACAATACACCAAATCGTATCTTTGACTTTGGCAAATCCAACCCATCACCAATATCATCACCGACCAAGGTGCGAGTGACACTGGCGTTGACCATCTCAACAAAACGACCACGGCGATTGTCTTCGCCCATCAGTTGACGTGGCAAGTCGTGCAAGGCTTTTGCCAGTGGTTGCCCCATCTTAAAATCTAGCTGCTGAATCGATAGGTACGTATACAGCCACTCCCAGCATGCCGCTTCATCTTTTGGCAGACGATCTAAATCAACGCCCATCCAATAGCTGGCCAGATTCCATAAATGTAAGATGCCCTCGGCTTCCTCACTACTGATACGCGCGCCCAGCAGTCGTAAGCCGCGCATAATCAATAAGGAGAACTGTAAGTGGGTGGCAATCATATCAGTCTGATTAATAGGCACACCCCAGTAGTCAGTATTCCAGCTGCCATCAAGATTGTGGTGCTGATCAGCGCTTGGTATCACGCCTGTCGCTGAATTGCCCTTACCTTTGAGCAAATTCTGCCGTACGAGAGTATGTATCTGACGTACTTTGATAGACTGTTGCCAGCCTTCAGAGCCAATGGCCAATACTTGATCGATAGATTTGCGCTGATTACGCGTGCCCATATCTGAGTGTGGATGCTCAGACACCGCCAATATATAAGCATAAGTACGCATGAGCCGTGGTAGCGCATCGTGCATCAATGCACCCGTCTGAATGAGTGGCAGTGATAGGGCAGGGATGCTATAACCGGCCATCAGCGCGACATTACGCAGTAGCCAAATCAGCATGAGTGGATAGCGTCGATAAGCGACTGCACCGATTTGAGCAAGCTTAGGGTCAAACCAATCGGGATGACTGCTAAATTGCTCGGTTAGTGCGCTAAAGGATGGGTTGCTAGCAAGGTCGTTATCTGAGTCGCCTGCAATAATGAGCTGCTGTAAGGGCTTTGCAAAACGGATATTTTCAGCGGCCAATGCATCTGCGAGCGGGTCACCGATATCGTAGCCTGCGACCATCTCTTCTAGCAGCGCAGGTGAGATAGCAAAATCTTTTGGCAGCAGATAACGTTTAATCCGCCTCAAAACCTGTAGATCACTGTGGTCATCGATGGCAGTGGTGCGTCCGTGGCGCTGATAAGAAGCCAGTAATGGAGGATGGTTATTGCCAGTAGAGGTACTTGCTGTATTGGTGGTTTTCTTATCCATGTTATCAAGTACCTTTTTAATTAAACACCCTTATGCTTAAACGCTAGGATAGTATCCGTACTGTGGCTGGGATTTATACTAATTACTGATACGAGCAAATAGATGAATCCAATTGCTTTTGAGTAGATTGGATGCGCCGCTTTGTCTGACGAATCTCATCAGAGAGTGAGAGCAGTCTGGCACGGGCTTCTTTTTCATTAGCAAAGTCTAGCATCGCGCCACCTTCGAGCTTATTAAATTCTGATTGATAAGTGTCTAACAGGCGTTTGTCTTCATCCAATTGACTGTCCAGCTTATAGTAATCGAGACCTTGCTGATTGGCTTTTTGCAGCACACGGGCGTTAGCGACAGGACAGACAGTGTTTAACTGACGGCCACGCCTGCCAACGTTATAAGCATTATTAACAGTACAGTACTGCTTAAGCCCACTCTGACGACCATGCTCCCATGCCTGATAATCAGGGGTAACGCCGGCTTTGGCACAAGCTTTGTTATGAGAGGCCAGACGGTCTGAGTGGTAACCTGCGACGCCATCGTTGTAGCCAATGGTTTGCCAGTCACCGATCGTACTTGTTTAGAGAGCGTGGCACAGCCTGACAGTAGATAGACACTGCCAATAATAGACAGTCCTAAGGCAAGCTGACGCATGACATGATGTACAGAGCGGTACATAGCGATTCCCTGTGGCCAATGTTATCAATGAATACCAATCAATTTACGCTGATGGTCTATTCTGATTAAGCTAAGCCCATATTTTCTACCAAGCAACTCAGCAGTATTTTGGTAGATAATAAAAAGCGACTTATAAGCGTAGTGCTCATAAGTCGCTCGTTTTGACATTAATGAGAGCGGGTCAAATCAACGGATGTGCCACTGGCATTATCTTTCAAGCTCACCTTGAGCATGATGTAACCGGCGATACCTGAAACAATTGAACCCATGATGATGCCTAAGCGCTCATCAAACATGGTCGCCTCGCCAGCGAACGCTAAGCCGCCAATGAACAAGCTCATGGTAAAACCAACCCCACACAATAGCGCTGCGCCATATATTTGCTTGTAGTCCATGCCTTTTGGCATGGTTGAGATACCAAGCTTGAAGATTAACCAGCACATGAACATCACGCCCAACTGCTTACCGATGAACAGACCTGCAGCGATACCTAGCGGCACTGAGTGGAATAGCTCAGCCATGCCTGCACCCTCTAAAGAGATGCCCGAGTTGGCAAAGGCAAATAGGGGCAAAATACCAAATGCCACCGAGTTGTGTAAATCGTGCTCTAGCTCTTCAAGCGGAGAGTGCTCAGGATCAGTACGGTCAAACATCGGTATAAACAGCGCTAGCACCACACCGGCTAAAGTGGCATGAATGCCTGACTTGAGCACGGCAATCCACATAATCAGACCAATCAACAGATAAGGCGTGATATTGGTGACGTTACGACGATTAAGAACATATAAGAACGGCAAACATAGGCCAGCCACGGCTAGTGACTCTAATGACAGCTCACTGGTATAAAACAAAGCGATGATCAAAATGGCGCCGATATCATCAAAAATCGCAATAGAGACCAAAAATACTTTTAGAGAATTGGGTACACGATTACCGAGTAAGCTTAAGATACCAAGGGCAAAAGCAATGTCCGTTGCGGCAGGGATGGCCCACCCTTTCCAAAACTCAGGCTCATTGTAGTTAAAGAGTAGATAAACAACTGCTGGCATGATCATACCGCCGAGTGCTGCACCAGCTGGCAAGATGATTTGTTTGACGTTAGACAGCTCGCCAATCAGTACTTCGCGCTTGAGCTCTAGCCCGACCAAGAAAAAGAAAACGGCCATCAGACCGTCATTGATCCAGTGGTGAGCATCTTTGGCAATCGCGAACTCACCAATTTGAATGGAGACAGGCGCGTGAATAAAACCTTCGTACCATACGTTGAGAGGGGAGTTAGCAATGATCATTGCAGCAATGGCAGCCAAGGCTAAAACGATACCGCCCGCTGCTTCAAACTCAAAAAACGCCTTAATCCTTCGTATTGCCATATCATCCCCGTTTGCTAAATATAATTCACTAAATCATTCAATAACTTCAAATGTCTATCTCGCTGTTTGTATCACGATAGCAGATAGACCCTAACAGTTTCTCATACTCTTATTAATATAAACAACAAAATACGTTGAGCGAAGACCATGCGCTCGCTTTTTTATATCAATAACAGCAATATTATAAAGGGGATATGAAGGTCAATACAGTTGTAAGTCGTTAAATCTTTTTTAAAAAATATTTTTTGTGCACAAGTGTTGGTATTTTTCTCGATAAATCTGGCAAACTTTATGATGTTTTTGGCGCTTTTGTCTTTATAATGACCGAGGCTTGATGTCATCATAGTCGATTAACTAGGTAGCAGTTTTTGGGTCTATAACAATTATAATCTGGCCTCGCTAATAAAATGCTAGCCAATACTATGTAGTCTAATTAACAATGACATCGTAGCTTCTTTTCTAATTCTTATTCTTTTTTATTACAACATCTTGCAGGTCAGGGTCATGGATTTATCATTCTCGTTAGAGGTTATTTTAATGCTCACTGCGGTGGCGGCATTGGCAGGGTTTATTGATGCGATCGCTGGTGGCGGCGGATTATTGACCATACCAGCCATGCTGTTGGCCAATATCCCACCCGTATTGACACTGGGCACCAACAAGCTCCAAGCAGCTTCAGGGGCATTAGCGGCATCTATCACTATGATTAGAAAAGGTGTCGTCAAACCGCAACGTATAAAGGTGGCCATTATTGCGGCTTTTATTGGTTCAGTCATAGGTACGATTGCGGTGCAGATGTCGCCACCAGATTTGCTAGAAAGGCTGATTCCATTTTTGATCGCAGCGATTGGTCTCTATACGTTATTTGCCCCTAGGCTTGGTGAAGTAGAAGCGGCACCGCGCATCTCAGAGAGCAAGTGGCAAAAAGTAGTGGCACCTTTAATTGGTTTTTATGATGGTTATATTGGCCCAGGTACTGGTATGTTTTTTGCGCTTGGTAACGTAGCATTGCGTGGTCGCCAGATCATTGAAGCGACAGGCGCGGCAAAGGTGTTGAACCTATCGACCAATATTGGCTCACTGATATTCTTTATTTTGGGTGGTAATGTACTGTGGAAAGTGGGACTGGCGATGATGGTGGGACAAACCATCGGTGCATATTTTGGCTCGCATATGGTGGTCAAAGGCGGCAGTAAGCTGATTCGTCCAATGATTGTATTGGTGTGTTTTGCCATGTTGACCAAATACGTATTTGGTTAATATAGTCAGCGAACTACTAAAATATTGAAACCCTTGAATACAGACCATATAAATATAAATCATAAAAAACCCCAGCCTTGAACTGACCCCCAAATGTTGGACGGTTTAAGTTTATTTCAAGGACTGAGTTCTGTATTGCACAGGACTCAGTCCTT